>JAAYBA010000072.1 GCA_012719085.1 Planctomycetota bacterium | reverse complement strand
TTCTCGATTTCCGAGCGACGAGCGACGAGCGACGGCTTGGTGCCTACAACACCGACTACGCCGGCGCGCTCGACGCCATCGCCGACGGCATGGGCATCTCGCGCGAAGGGTTCCGCGACATGCCTGCAGCGGTCGTGGGAGCCGGGGGCGTCGCGCGGGCCATCGTCGCAGGTCTGACCGACGCTGGCGCGAAGGTCACGATCTACAACCGCACCATCGAGCGAGCCGAGCAACTCGCCGCTGATTTCGGCTGCGCCTGTGCCGGCCTCAACGCGCTCTCACATCTCGACGCTCGGCTCCTCGTCAACTGCACCAGCATCGGGATGTACCCCAAGGTCGATGCGTCGCCCGTGCCGCCCGAGGTGCTCAAGCCCGACATGGCTGTCTTCGACACCGTCTACAACCCCGCCGAGACCCTCTTGCTCAAGCAAGCCAAAGCCGCCGGCACCAAGACCGTCGACGGCGTCGCCATGTTCGTCAACCAGGCCCTCGCCCAGTTCCACCTCTTCACCGGCCAAGTGGCGGATGCCGGTCTCATGCGGCGGGTCGTCCTGGACAGCCTCCGATGACGCCCAGGCCCAAACAAATCGTCATCGACAAAGACGCCCTTGTTGGGACAGGTATTGACAGTCTTCGCGCCTTTGACGCAGGCGGCGTTTCCGGAGAAGGACGTGTTTTCGAGCCTGGAGGCGGTGCCGGATTCGTATCGGTGCGACTGGGCGGGTAGTTGACGGGCGCGGGTTGCCGGTCCTGAGAGGTTGTTGGTATACTGGGTGTTGGGTTGCAGCGATATGACTCTTGGGATATGTGCCTATGGTGGCGATGAACAGGATTGAGGAGTTCGGTCGCAGGATCGGGCGCGAGTTCGGGGCCGAGAAGGTGATTCTCTTCGGCTCCTATGCACGGGGTACACCGGCGCATGATTCCGACGTTGATCTGCTGGTCATCGGCCCCTTCAGCGGGCGAAGTGTCGATACATCGGTGGCGATTCAAATGAAGTTACGTCCGGGCTTCCCGGTCGATCTGCTCGTACGAGCGCCCGAGAAGGTTCGAGAGCGACTCGAACTGGGCGACATGTTCATGCAGGAGGTCTTGACGCGAGGGAGAGTCTTGTATGAAGCCGCTGACCGCTGAATGGGTGTCGAAGGCGGAAGGGGACTTCGCGACCATGGAACGAGAGTCGCTTGTTGCCGAGGGTCCCAACTTCGAGGGCATCTGCTTCCATGCCCAGTAGTGTGCGGAGAAGTATCTGAAGGCACGTCTCTGTTTGGGTGACGGTGCGTCAGTCATTGGGATTGGGATGTGACGAATCAGGGCAACCAAAGTGGGTTGCCCCTACGATTGCCCGGCGGGAGGGCGTGGTCATCAAGGCTTGAGAGGAGGGTTTTTCTGCCGTTCTGTGTTTTGGCCCTGTGATTCGGTGATTCTTTGGGCGTGCTGAGCGTCTGTTCATGTAGCAGGGCCGCAGTGCCAGCGTGGGATTGTGTCCCGGCCAGGCCCGGTGTATAATCATCAACCGTATCCGATGTGAGGCACTGTGCGAAGAGATGGTCCCGTTCGAATGGAAGGAGTGTCCTGATGGCCCGCTTTTGCAGAGTCTGCGTGGTCCTTGCCATTCTGTCGGCTATGGCCGCGGGTACATCGTCCCAAGCGGTGGGGTTGGGCGATCGCTGGACCGAGACGGGCGTTTTCTTCCGGGAGCACTGGGCCGAATTCGATGCGGCGGTCAGCAATTCGTCCGGCCGAATGCTGCGGGTCAACGACGCCGAACTGAGCCTGCACCCCGAGTACGGCAGACGGCCGGAGGCCCGAG
>JAAYBA010000532.1 GCA_012719085.1 Planctomycetota bacterium | reverse complement strand
GGGAACGCGGTTCCCGTCACATTGCGTCAGATGCGTGCCGCCGGGCGGCACGGGTCCATTCTACGGCGAGCGCGCCGGGATTTCCAGCACGCAGAGTCCGTTCCCAACGCCCAGGCCAAACAGACTCGCGCCCGCGTGAAGACACAGACGTCAAGCCCGGGCGAGGTAGGTGCCGTAAGTCTCTCAATAAGAGGGTGTTATATCAATGGGCGATACTGGACTCGAACCAGTGACCTCACGGGTGTGATCCGTGCGCTCTAACCAACTGAGCTAATCGCCCGGGTAGCAGGGTATTAAAGCCGATTGCATGGGGCTCTGTCAAGTCCGAATCGGCGATCAATTCGATGCGGGAGGTGGATTTCTACACGGCGACGAGGTTGATCCGGCCGAGTTTGACGCCCTTCATGCTCAGGATGTTCTCGCCGACCCTGTTGATCTCGCCGACCTGGCCGCGCAGGACGATGATCTCGAGGCAGTCGTGCTCGTCGAGGTGCACGTGGAGCGAACTGATCGCGTGCAGCAGGTGAGAGTGCTGCACGGCAATGAGTTTCTCGGTGAGGTTGGCGGCGTGGTGGTCGTAGACGAGAAAGACGGCGGCCACCGCTTCGGCCTGCGGGTCGGCGAGGCGCTCCTGGCTCAACTGCTGCCGCACCAAGTCGCGAACGGCCTCCGAACGGCTCTGGTATCCCTGATGAGCGATCAGCGTATCGAATTGGGCCAGCAAGTCGCTGTCGAGCGAAATGCCTATGCGTTCGAGATCTGCCATAGAAGCCCTTCCTGCCATGCACGGCTAATCGGTGTCTTTTCGGATGACATACACAGCCTGCTCGGCCAGCAGGTTCGGCCAGAGGCGGACCGGGCTGGGCCGGGTCTTGACCAGGGGGACCCGTCGTTCGATCGTGGCGTCCAGGTGCCCGCAGAACTCGTCGAAGTCCTTCAGCGACAGGCAGTGGATATTCGGCGTGTCGTGCCAGCCGAACGGCAACTGGCGCGTTACCGGCGCCTTGCCCCGGCACAGCAACTGCACCCGCGAACGCCAATGCCCGAAGTTCGGGAAGCTGACAATCACCTTGCGCCCGACCCGCAACAGCTCTCGGAGCACGCGCTCGGGGTCGCGAATCGTCTGCACCGTCTGGGACAGAATGGCGTAGTCAAAGCTCCTGTCGGCGTAGCTGCCGAGCCCGCGTTCGATATCGTATTGGATGATCGACAGTCTCTTGCAAACGCAGCCGAGGACAAGGTCCTGCTCGCGTTCGATCCCGCGCCCGTCGATTTGTTTGTCGTGTCGGAGTCTGGCGAGCAACTCTCCGTCGCCACAACCGACGTCGAGCACGGTGGCGTCGGGCTCGATCAGCGACTCGACGAGCTGATAATCGACGCGGGCCCGCTGCGCCTGTTCGTGGCGTCCGGCGGACGAGACATGTTGATGGCAACAGACGCCCTCGATCTCGACCCAGTTCGGACGCGCTGTGGCGGCGAGGAAACAGTCGATGAATGCACCGAGCGTCTCGTTTTCCAGCAAGAAGGCATCGTGTCCATAGGACGAGTTGATATTGCAGAAGCTGACATCCCGTCCGTTGGCGGCCAGGGCGTCAACGACGGCCTCGGACTGGGCGGGTGTGAAGAGCCAGTCGCTGCTGAAGCTGACCACCAGGAAGCGTGCGCGGGTGTTGGCGAAGGCCTGTCGGAGCGAGCCGTAGTCCCGAGCCAAATCGAAGTAGTCCGACGCCTTTGTGATGTACAGATAGCTGTTGGCGTCGAACCGATCGACGAAAGTCTGGCCCTGATAGTCGAGATAGGTCTCGACGGAAAACTCCGAGTTGAAGTCGTAGCTGTATTTCTCGGCGGTGCGGAGCTGGCGACCGAACTTCTGACGCATCCCTTCCTCAGAGAGGTACGTGATGTGTCCGATCATCCGCGCGATCGCCAGGCCGCGGGCGGGGACCGATTTGTTGTGGTACTGCCCGTTGGCGAAGTTGGCGTCGGCCAGGATGGCGTTGCGACCGACGGCGTCGAAGGCAATGGACTGGGCGCCGAGGTGCGTCGTCGTGGCGACGGGAATCGCCGCGTCCATCATCTCCGGATAGGCGATCGACCACTGAAGGACCTGCATGCCGCCGATCGAGCCGCCGATCACGGCCAGCAGATGCCGAATGCCAAGGCGATCGAGGAGCCTCTTCTGGACGCGCACCATGTCGGCGATGGTGATGATGGGAAAGTCCAACCCATAGGGGCTGCCGGTGTTGGGGTCTATGGAGGACGGGCCCGTGGTTCCGGAGCAGCCACCGAGGACGTTGGAGCAAAGGACGAAGTACTTGTCGGTATCGATGCCCTTTCCGGGACCGATCATGTCTTCCCACCAGCCGGGCTTCTTGTCGTCGGCGCTGTGGTAGCCCGCCGCGTGAGCGCTGCCGCTGAGGGCGTGACAGACGAGAATCGCGTTATCGCCGGCCTCGTTGAGGCGCCCATAGGTTTCGTAGGCCACGTCGATGGGCCCAAGCTTCTTGCCGCACTCGAGCGGCAGCGGCGCATCGACCTCAACGACGCGAACGATTTTGGTCTCGATCAGACCGACAGAGTTGTCCGCGAAAGCCGTCATAAGTCAAACCAGTATAGACCGAAAACACCGCCTGTAAACCACCCGGAGACAGATAACGCAGGGGCTGCAAGAGGCGCCGTCAGATGGAGCACACTGGTCAGACGGCCGCAGCCGCCGGCCCGTCGCTGGCATCACAACCGTCCGAAGGACCGTCGCGTTTAGATGATTTCGAGACGGCGGAGGATGGCCTTGGTCCAGCGAGCACTGCGGGCCTGGGACATGATCGCCAGCAGCACGACGAGGAACCAGTATCCGCTGAATCTCAGGTAGTAGAGCACGCTGTGCATCACCCCCGAGCCGTCCCCGGAGACCCACTTGGCCAGCTCAGCCGGCGTGTAGGCCACGCCGATGACGCTCGAGCCGATCAACTCCTGCCACGGCACCACGAGGACGAACATAATCAAAGACAGGAAGAACGCCCGCGCGATGTGACTGATGCCCCCCAGCCGGCCGATGAGTGAAACCATCAGACTGAAGAACATCGCCAGACAGAAAAGACCCGCCGTGAGAATCAGAACGCCGTCGACCAGTTCGATCGTGCGCCGCACGTGCTCCCAAGTCAGCTTCTCAAGGAGGGGCAACCGCATCTTCTTGCGGACCGGGGCGGCAGGGGTCAAAGCCTCATTGGCTTGCGATACCGTCTCGGCCGCCGCCACACCGACCGCCTCAAGCTCGGTCAGGGGGGTCGTGGGTGCCGGCGGGATCTCAACGATCCCAAGATTCACCAGCCAGAAAGACGCCTGGACGAGTACGAGACAGATCACCACGAGCAAAAAGAAGAAGTTCTTCCATCCACGAAAGATCCCCACCGCTTCCAGGCAGTCGGTCGTTTCGATCATGTGGCTCTGGTTGACCGGGCCTTCATTCATTTCAGGCATCTCCAATTCCTTGACTCACTCGGTTCCCCGGAGACAAACAAACGCAACCCCTCCTCGCTCGCGTTCTCGCAGGCACGCCGGCCGTACGAGCGCACAGCTTCATTATCTGTGATGGCGACCGGAAAGGCAATGAAATTTCCCGGACAACCGCCCGATGGTGTGTCGTGGGATCTGGCGGTCGGATCGCTTACTGACCGGCATGGAGGGGGACGCGAGCGGCGACGATCGCGTGCGAAAGCCCGCAGGTCACCAACGCCACCCTCTGCAATTCCTCACCCGTCAGCACAGACGGCATGTCCCGGCTGATCAACAGGAATCCGAGCGGACGGCCCAGATCGTTCAGCGGAACCGTCGCCAGAGACACCTGGCTGAGTTCCTCGACATGACCTTGCAGCCCCAGCGCAAGCAGATCGGCGAAGCTGCACGGCCGGTTCGACTTGCAGATGGCCTCAACCAGCTCCGAGGGGAAGTAGTCTTCGAGCGGCGTGCCGTCGATGGTCGCGGCCTGGTCGGCATGGAACGCGCCAAGCCCGGACCCGTCAGACCGGCGAAGGAAGAACG
>JAAYBA010000531.1 GCA_012719085.1 Planctomycetota bacterium | reverse complement strand
TGACCCGGCTCGAAGAACAGGAGAAGGCCGCCAAGGAGAAGCTCGCCCTGCTGGACGAGGCGCGGCAGAAGCTCTCCGACGCCTTCAAGGCCCTCTCGCAGGAGGCCCTCAAGAGCAACAGCACGCAGTTTCTCGAACTGGCCAGGACCAATCTCGACAAGTACCAGGAGGGGGCGAAGTCCGAGTTAGAGAAGCGGCAGAAGGCCATCGATGAGTTGGTCAAGCCGCTGAAGGAATCGCTGACGAAGGTCGATGACAAGCTCGGCCTGATCGAGAAGGCCCGCGCCAGCAGCTTCGCAGCGCTGAGCGAGCAGATCAAATCGCTGGCGACCTCGGAGGCCGACCTGAAGAAGGAGACCGCCAACCTCGTCACGGCCCTGCGCCGGCCTGACGTGCGCGGCCGATGGGGCGAGATTCAGTTGAAGCGGGTAGTCGAGATCGCCGGAATGGTGGAGTACTGCGATTTCGTGACGCAGGAATCCACGGTGGTCGGCGCCGGACGCATTCGTCCGGATATGGTCGTGCGGCTGCCAAACGAGCGCATCGTCGTGGTGGATTCGAAGACGCCGCTCGATGCCTACCTCGCGTCGATCGAGGCCGTGGATGAAGCGACGCGCAAAGAGCAGCTCAAGCGCCACGCCGGACACGTGCTGACCCAGATTCAGAACCTCGGCGCCAAGGGCTATTGGGACCAGTTCAGCCAGACGCCGGAGTTCGTCGTGATGTTCCTGCCGGGGGAGATGTTCTTCAGCGCTGCGCTCGAGCAGGAGCCGCGGCTGATCGAGATGGGTGTCGAGAAGAAGGTCATCCTCGCGACGCCGACGACGCTGATCGCCTTGCTCCGCGCGGTCTCCTACGGCTGGCAGCAGCAGCGGATCGCCCAAAACGCCCAGGCGATCAGCGACTTGGGCAAGGAGTTGTACGACCGCATCCGCGTGCTCGTCGGCCACTTCGACGAGATCGGCAGGAACCTCGACCGGGCCACCGACGCCTACAACAGGACCGTCCGCTCGATGGAAAGCCGCGTCCTCGTCTCGGCGCGCAAGTTCAAGGAACTCGGCGTCGCCGGCGGTCCCGAACTCGATGTCCCCCGCACGGTCGACACTCGCGCCCCCCAAGGCCCGCAAGCGAACGCGGCTGATTCTCCCGGCGCGACGCCCGACGTTCCGCCGGCATCGGAACCGATGTAGGCCGGACTGTGTGGGAGATTTCTCAGAGGCGCAAAATCGCGGACCGTGGCGGAGCGACCGCCACGGCCCGTCCTTCCAAGGTAGGGGGGGTCACTTTATTTGTTTCGGCGCTTTCGCGCCAGGGCCAGGCCACCGAAGGCGAGCAGTGCGACGGTTGTGGGCTCGGGGACCGACATGGCCCCGCTGAATCCGCCGCTGCCGATGTAGCCGCCGTCGAGCATCTGGGCAAAGCTGTAGTAGCCCGGGCCACTTCCACCTTGAAGTGATAGTTCAAAATCGAGCGAGGGTAACTGCAAATTCTGGAGGATGGCCAGCGCCGCCGATCCCAGCGCTGCGCCTTCGTGCGTGATGAAGAGGTTGGTGACGTCCACCTGGAACTGCGTAAACCCGCCGGCCACCGTGCCCATGGTGACCAGGTCGCCTCGACCCAATGTTCCGGTCAGGTACGTCACGCTGTTGTCGGCGCTCTTGACGACAATCTCGGCACTTCCCAAAGGCGTCAGTGTATACGGCGAATCCGGAATGCCTGTGACTTCGAAGGTCGGCAGATAGACGCGGGCGCCGACCAGGGCGTCGTAGTTGCTGCTCAGGCCGGAGTTGATGACGATGTCCTGGTCGAAACTCAGCACGCCGGCGCCGCTGTAGTACCATTCGCCCGCCCCGGTCGGCGCCGGACTGAACTCCACCACCTGTTGCGGCGGAATGGCCCCGGCAAAGACAGGCGCTGTCACGAGCACGGCGAGCATGGCGAGTGACGTCACAGATGCGTTCATCGTTTCTCCTCCGGTCTTGTCGCGTTCAGGCCTGAGTGTTCCCACTGGATCGCCCTGCGTCGGCGGCCGAACAGGCCAACCGCGCCGCCGAGCCCGAGCAGGATCAGGGTTGCCGGCTCGGGGACCTCGACCAGGAAGTTCTGGTTGCCATTGTGCGTGATGACGAGCAGATCGGCCTTGGCACCCCCCCCGGTCAGTTCGTGCAGCCACTTGTTGGCGGTCGCCACGTCCATGTTGGTGGCGCTGAATCCGCCGTAGCCGGGTGTGCCGTCTACGGTGACATCCCAACCGGCAGGGGTGTCCGGCAGTTTCTCGTAGATGATCTCCCAGACGGCCGCCGCGAAGATCGCCGCCATGCTGTTCTGCTGCTCGGTGTAGGAACCGCCGCCGGCCCAGGCCGAATCGTAATGCTTGGCCCACAGCTCGCGGAGGTAATTGCCCTTGTCGGTGCCGAGGATCTCCCCGGTGTAGCTGTTGTATACATCGTCCGGCATACCCACGTTGTAGGTCACGGTGCTGCCGGGCGGCGGCTCATGGAGTTCGATGCAGAAGCCGGGAATCAGGCCGTTGGACCATGTGTCGCCGATCCCGGTGCTGTTGGTCTTGTTGAGCATGTACACGCCGGCGGCCGCGACGTCTCCGGCGTACCCGGCGCCCCAGAACGTGATGCTGTCATAGGCGCCGTAGCCCTCGTGGACGACATCCACCGTGTCGGCCCACAGCGACGGTGCGGCCGAGACAAGCACGGCGAAGACCAGCATCGCCGGGAGCCGTCTTGATGCGTTCACGTGTTTCATGTCACCCCACCCCCAGGCGCCGACACGGCCCGCTCCATACGAGCAGTCGCAGGCACCGACGTTTGCTCTCAGTCCGGCTCGTTCGCAAGCCTGATGGCGTGTCACGGTCGGGGAATCGTCACCGGCGGTCGAACTGAACCGACAGCGTTGACGTGGAATGTCGGACCTGCGCCTGTGGCATCGGTCCTGCAACCCCCCGGTCGCAGACGGCTCTGCGGATGAACGCAGGCCATCAGACGAAACTGCCAAACCTACCTACCTTGAGTGCCCAAGAAGGAAAGCGATGAGC
>JAAYBA010000530.1 GCA_012719085.1 Planctomycetota bacterium | reverse complement strand
TGCTCAGTACGGTCCCCCAGGCCGCCACAACCGGACAGGCGTGGCTCCAGGGCATCGCTGCCACATGGTCGTACCTGGCCACAACGCTGTCCAACGGAACCAATCTGCTGATCCTCTCGTTCATCCCGCCGATCTTCACCCTCGTGGAAATCATCGTCGCCGCCGGCGGCTTCGCCGGCATCGTCGTCTGGTTGCTGGGACGGGTCCGGAGCAAGCGGTCGGCGCAGGGCGCCACAGCCGTGATGGGGGTCGTCTGCTTCATCGATGACTATGCCAACGCGATCATCGTCGGCTCGATGATGCAACCGATCACCGATCGCTTCGGCACCAGCCGGGCCAAGCTGGCCTTCCTTGTCGATGCCACCAGCGCCCCGGTCTCCGGCCTGGCGGTCGTCAGCACATGGATCGCCTACGAGGTCGGCCTCTTCGCCGACGTCAGCGCCCAGCTCGGGATGGGCAAGACGGGCTACGGCATGTTCTTCGACGCCCTGAGCTATCGATTCTATTGCCTGCTGATGCTCGTCTTCGTCTTCGCCCACATCCTGACCGGCCGCGATTTCGGCCCCATGCGCAAGGCCGAACAGCAGACCGGCGACAGACAGGCTTTTGCCCCGCCGACCGCACCACCAGGGCCCGACGCCACCGCCTCCGGCCTGGCACGCAACGCCCTGCTGCCACTGGGCGGATTGGTGGCCTTCCACATCACCGGACTCTGGATCGACGGCGGTGGGCCTGCCCGACTGGCCGACGGCGGCTCGGTCCTGAGCTGGGACTACTGGCGACTGGTCATCAGCGCCTCACAGAACAGCCATTTCATTCTCATGTGCGCAGCCCTGTTCGGGATCGTCCTGGCGACGCTGTGCGGAAGACTGTCCGGCTCGCTGCTGACGTCGGCCCTGCCCGGCTGCGTCTATCGTGGGATCAGACGTGCCCTGCTGCCGTCGGTCGTGCTGGTGCTGGCCTGGTCGCTGAAGCACTGCTGCCAGAGCCTGCACACCGGCGACTTCCTCACCGGCCTGCTGGCCGATCGCATCCCCGCCCACTGGTTCGCTCCCCTGCTGTTCCTGGTGGCCTCGCTGACGTCCTTTGCCACGGGAACGAGCTGGGGCACGATGGCCATCCTGATCCCCACCGCCATTCCCATCGCCTTCGCGCTCGACGGCAACTCCTACGGGCCGACGACGATGGTCAGTCTGGGCGCCATCCTCGACGGCGCCATCTTCGGGGACCACTGCTCGCCGATCTCCGACACGACGATCATCAGCTCGGTGGCCAGTTCGTGCGAACTGATTCAGCACGTTCGCACGCAGTTGCCCTACAGCCTGACCGTTGCCGCTATTGCCCTGATCGTCGCGTACATCCCGTGCAGCCTCGGCTTGGCGCCGATCTGGGGTCTGACGTTGGGCGTCTTGGCAGTCGTGGCAACGTTGCTTGTCGCGGGCCGGCGGCTTGCCCCGGCGACCTGATCCCGCCGCCAGCGCGTCAGCGGACCGGCTTCACGGGCGGGATGTAGACGGGCGCCTCGCGGGGATACAACTCGCGGCCGAAGAGGTTCATCACATCGCCGTTGAGGTACTGCAGCGAGAAGTAGACGTTGCCGTGCGCTCCCTGCTGCCGACAGAGTCGGTATTGCTCGCGGATCACACCCGCGTCACGGGTGACGGTCCGGCCGCCGGGCGTATCGTAGATGGACAACCCGGGGATGATTCGGGCCAGATGCGGATCGACCGTTTTCCACTGGGCGACCTCACGGCCAAGTCGGTGCGTATCCGCTCCGTACGCCATCGGCACCACATAGTCGATGGTCCCTTCGCGAAGCCAGCCGGGCCAGTCCTGATACCCCGCGCGCGCCGCCGCGACGTCACTGAGAACCGCCGCACTGACGTGGGCCTTCGGCTTGACGGCCTTGCCCCGGCGATAGACGTCGCGGACCAGTTCGCTGACGCCTTCGGTGCGGAACTGGGCCCACTTCTGCGCCCGGGCCCGCTCCCTGGCAAGGTCGAGTTGGTGTTCGCCGCGTGGGACCAGCGGACTGCGGCCGGTCGAACGGATGACCTCGTCGCGGTTGATGTAGCGTCCCGGCCGCTCGAAGCCGGTGACCCGTCGAACCGCTGGAAGGTGCATCGATTTGACCGGGCCGTCGATAAGCAGAACCTGCCCGCCTCGCCGAACGAACGCTTCCATATCGCCCGCCGTCTTCTCGTCGATGATATAGACCGCCGGAAGAACCAGCACGTTGCCCGCTGCCAGCGTCGCGATGCGCTCGGCACCAATCGTGCCCGGCGTACACCCCAGCCGCGTCAGCGCGTTCCTGGCGGCGTCCAATGGGCCCGTCCCATACTCGGCCCTGGTGGCCTCCGTCGTGGCCAGAAGGACCTTTCCGCCCCCCGTCGTCCAGACGCCCAGCGTCAGCTTGACCGTCTCCGAAACAGCCGGCGGCATCTCGTTCTCGGCGTGCCAGTTCAGCAGCAGCGCGCTGCCGGCGCCGAGCTTGTTCAACGCGATGGCCGACGAGCCGTCGGAGAACTCCGCCAGCACCACCGCCGTGGTTGGTGAGGCCAGCGGATTGCCCGTCATACCCGCCACGACCGTGGGAAACGTCGTTCGCCGCCGACCGGTCATCGGCTCGAACCCGTACCGCCGGGCGAACTCGTTCTGGCAATGGCGGCAATAGCACTGCTTGGGGCCGTACCGGATGTAGTCGAAGTGCAGTCCGTCGATATCATACTTCCTCAGGCATTCGATCATCAGGTCGCTCTGGAACCGACGCACCTCGGGTTTGCCGAAGTCGTACCACAGGCTGCCTCCCGCCCCTTCGTCCACCGCCCAGTCAGGATGCTTGTTGAGGACGTGCCGGGGACGAGTCGCGCCGTAGGCGCCGCAGACGAACCATGCATGGACCTGAATGCCCCGCTTGTGACATCGCCTGACCATATAGCCGAGCGGGTCGTAGCCCGCTTGGACCCCTTCGCCCATTGGAGACAGTTCGCTCTGGAAGAACGCCTGGCCGCCCCAGTACCATACGAGAAGGAAGACCGCGTTGAGATGGGCCTTGTCGATCTTCGCCACCATCGCATCGGCCTCGGCCGGCGTCTTGATCTGCGTCGCATGCATCCAGACCCCGCGCAACTGCGGCCCGGGCGCACC
>JAAYBA010000529.1 GCA_012719085.1 Planctomycetota bacterium | reverse complement strand
CAGGACCAGCGAGACGAGCGCGAATTTCACCAGCGGGTACAGCACGACGCTTCGCACCGCCAGCGCGCCGAGGATGATGACGGGGGCATGGATCACATAGACCGTATAGCTGGAGGCCGACGCCTCCGCCGCGATCCTGCCCTGGCGATCGAACCGCTCGCGAAACAGCACCAGCAGCGCCACCATAATAGCGATCCCCGTCGTTTGCTCCCACATCGCCAGCGCCAGCGACTGCCAGTGGACGCCTCCCATGAACGGCGCCAGGTCCTCGCTCATGGCGCCGCCCAGCACGAACAGCAGCGGAAAGCCCAGCAGGACCATCGCCGCCGCTACCGCGCCCCAGCGCTGTCCCGTCTTCGTCGGAATGGTCAGGAGCCAGCCGTGATGGTGCGCATGAATCCCGAGGGCGAACATCGCGACGTATTGCGGAAAGAAGCACAATTGCACGTTGAACGGCTCCAGGCTCCAACCCAGCGGAAACCACAGACGCACGATGAAGCTGGCAATGGCGAGCAACAGAGCCAGGATCAGGATGTGCTTGGCGGTCGGGTGTCGCACGGGTCTCGGAGCAGACTTGGTTCGTGACGCGGTCAGCCGTTGCCAGAGGAGATAGACCAGGCCAAAGAACAGCAGCGTCTCGACGAACCACAGCGGCCCGCGTCCCAGATGGAACGCGCTGAAATACTCCCCCAGCCACCCCCGGCACGAAGCCTCGGGACCGTAAACCCCAACGCTCATCAACGAACATACCGAAAGCGGATGCAGAACCCAGTCATAGACCAGCAGCGGAATGCCCAGTCGCAGCAGCCGATCCCTTGCGTATCTCCGAGGGCCTTTGCGCGCATACGCCTCCGCTGTGAAGTACGCCGAGAGCAGAAACAGCAGCCCCATGAAGAACGATTGACACGCGGCGTTGAACCAAGTGAGCAGGATCGAGGAGATGGTGCCCTTGGGCCCCTCGTTGTAGTACCATCCGCCCTCGCCGCCGTAGGTGATGGACAGGTGCACCAGGATCACCAACACGATCACCAGCGTGCGGAGATTATCCACAAACAGCAGACGGGATTTCGCCATATGCTCTCCCCCGACCGCACGGTGGCCGCCGGAAGGTCGGGACGGTCGGTCCCACCTGCCGGCGGCCACGAGATCGTGTCGTTTCCATTTGGTGACGGCGAGTCTTATGCCTTGTACATCTCGTCGAAGGCGTTCTGCGCCATCACCAGCGCCGCCCGCATCATGTCCTCGGCCTGGGCGGTCTCCCGCTGGGCCAGGGCCTTGAGCAGCGCCTTGGTGTTGAGCTTGCGGGCCGCCTGCTCGCAGGCCTCCCAGCTCAGCACGCTGCGGATCACGCGATCGATCCCCTGCTCGGTGTTGTCGTAAGCCCGGGTCTGCATGTCGTGACCCTTCCATCGCTCGTAGCCGGCCGCCTGGATCAGTCCGGCGATCGCGATGTTCATCCCGTTGACGCGGGCGCCGTGGTCGATGTCGTACTTGCCCGGGCCGCCGAGGATGATCCCGTCGTTGTAGCCCTGGCTGTTGAGGTGCATATGTACGCACATGCCGTTGTCGAGTTCCTCGACGGTGTCGGCCACGTGGTCCAGGCCGATCATCTCGGAGTGGCCAAACTCTTTGTTGACGCCCTTTTTGGCGATGTTGACGCCGAACTCCTTCTCGACCTTGTACCAGAACAGCAGCGCGCTGGCGACCGTCGGGATGAGCATCGCCGGGTGTCCCTCGTTGGGCTTGGGCTCGAAGCCGATGTAGAGCTGGCCGCCCTTTTTGGCCTCATACTTGCACAGACCCGCGACGCTCTCCTTAAGATTCTGGTACATCTGCCGGATGCCGACGGTGGCGATGTCGTAGCCGAACGAGCCGTTCCAGATGACAAAGCCCGGAGTGATCTCCGGATGCCACGCCTTCCGCAGCGTCCCGTAGGCCAGGTCCACCGTCCGCGTGCCCAGGTCCTCGGCGGCCTTGCGCTCGTTGGGGTCCAGCGAGGCGATGCCGCCGTAGGCGAAGTGCGAGTGCGCGCCGGGCGTGATCATCGCCAGATACAGCTTGTTGCTCACCAGGGCGTCGGCCACCGCCGCGGCGTTGTTGTCGTCGACCTCGGCATCGTAGTGCATCTCGATGCCCAGCAGCACGTTCTTCGGCATGCGGGGCCGGATCCGCTTGGCCACCAGCTCGATCATCTCGGGCGT
>JAAYBA010000528.1 GCA_012719085.1 Planctomycetota bacterium | reverse complement strand
GGGACAGGACCAGGATGAACACGAGCCAGCAGAGGGTCGCCAACGTTCCGGCAGCGGGTGCATTGGCCAGCGGTCTGAGGTCGTGGGACAGTAGCTCGGCGAACAGCACCACGGCATACATCAGGGCCATCAGCAAAATCATGGACAGGATCGGTCGGCGGTAAAACACCAGGTGGATCGTCGCCGCGATCGGCAGCAGGACCCAAGGCCCGTAGAAGACCCGGGCGCTGATGGCGCGGTAGGTGAGCCGCTGGCCGTAGACGGTGAAATCGGGCAGCAGACGCGACAACGGGACCGACAGCGCCGCCACGAGGGCCATGAACGCCGTCACCAGAACCGCACCGGTCACTGCGACCGCCAGCGTCGCACAGAACCGCTCCCGCCGGCCGCCGGCCAACAGCAGGCTGGAATAGAGGACGCCGTGGGACAGGCTCATCGCCCCCGCAACGATCGGCAGCGAGGCGAACAGAATCACCATCAGATGCCCGCCGAGGTAGCCGAGGAAGACGGTCATCACGACCACCAGGAACAGAACGTTCGTCCATTGCGAGAGCACCAGGGCAAACGAACTGTAGACCGCCCCGCACGCGCAGCGTGCCGCGCTCAAGGGCCGGCACTTCGTCATGCCGCCGAGGAACAGCCTCTGGACCCACGGGCGCGGATGGTCTTTGAGCCGTGTCCAGGGCGCTGCGCTGCGGGCCTGAGGCGAGCGGCGCAGTTTGTCGCGGTCGAACACCTCGGCGAAGCCGATCCACGGCTGCAGGCAGTTGCGCCGGGCCAAGTCCGCTCGCGTCAGGTACAGCCATATCGCCAGAGCCGTCAGAACTCCGATCGTCATGACCGCCAATGGGTGCAAGACCACGATCCGTTCGAGCCGGACGTGCAGGCCAAGCTGCCGGCCGAAGAAGAGAATTGCGATCAGAAAACCGACCAGTGCCATTGGCTGGCGAACGAGGAACACCCACCACGCCCCGGCCAGATAGAACACCAGGCCGGCCGCAAACGCCGAGCCCAGCACCAACAGCTGCCACGCCAACGGCAGGCCGGGATAAAACAGAAACAGCGTCGCCGCAACGGCATTGGCCGCAACGCCAACCATCAGGATGAACCGCGCGACGGTCCGCCTGTGTTGCGGCAGACAAAACGCCATCGGCTTGGTCAGGATCTCCATCTGCAGCACCGCTGCCGCCATACCGACCAGAAACGCCAGCACAATCAACCCGATGAATGTGCCCTTCCCCGCCCTTGGCTCGTCCAGCGCCACCATCAGACTGAACCAGACGAAGACCGCGAACATCAAGTACGCCAGCCAAAGCCCCCGCCGCTGGTACAACTGCTTCAGATTGACGGTCAGAACACTCATCGGTGCACTCCGCTAAGAGAACAGATCCAAATACCTTTCACCGAACCGCAACCCTGTAGATATCTTCGAGGGGCAGAGGGTGAACCTCGGCCTGGCAGTGGATGCGGGCGGCGGCGGCTTCGATCCGCTCGGGCGGCAGGTCGCGTACGATCAGGGTCGCTTCGGACTGGTTGCGGCGGCATTCGAGGACGTTGGCGAAATCCAGCGGCTCGGGCAAGGGGCCTGCCAGCGAGGTCAGGCGCACGCGGCTGTACTTTTCGCGCAGCTCGTCGAAGCTCGCATCGGCGACGATCCTGCCGGCCTTCATGATCAGCGTATGGTCGATCACCTTCTCGACGTCGCTGAGGATGTGCGAGGAGATCACGATCGTGCGTTTCTGGTCCTGGATCAGTTGCAGCAGCAGGTCGAGGAACTGCGCGCGGGCCAGCGGGTCGAGCGCCGCCGCCGGCTCATCGAGGATCAGCAGCTCGGGCTCGAAGCAGACCGCGATCAGGATCGCCAGTCTCTGCCTCTGGCCGGGCGAGAGCGAGCCGACGCGGGCCTTGAGCGAAATCTCGTACTCGCCGACGAGCCGCTGCTCCAGCTCCTTGTTCCAGTTCGGATAGTAGACGCTGACGTAGCGGATCAGTTGGGCGGCGGTCATCCAGTCGATCAGCTCGCCCTCCTGGTGGACGTAGCCGATGCGGGCCAGTTCCGCCGGACCAAGCCGGCTCGCGTCGCAGCCCAGGGTGGTGCACCAGCCGCTGTCGGGCAGGTACAGCCCGATGATGTGGCGCAGCAGCGTGCTCTTGCCCGCCCCGTTGGCGCCGAGCAGGCCGATGATCCGGCCGCGCTCGATGTCGAGGTCGATGCCGTCGAGGGCCTGGATGCGGCCGAACCGCTTGCTCAGGCCGCGAATCTTCACCATGATCGTCTCGTCACTCATGCTCTTGCCTCCGCATCGCAACACCGTATCGTTCGAAGAGCCGTTCGATCGACTCGTGGACTTCGCTCTCGGGGATATCCAACTGCACCGCCGTGGCGACCGCCTTGGCGAGGACCTGTTCGAGCATCTGGCCCTTGGTGCGGGATTTCTGGTCGCGGCGGATGCGGGCGACGAACAGACCCACGCCGCGACGCCGCTCCAGCAGGCCCTCGATCTCGAGCAGGCTGTACACCTTGCTGATCGTCATGGGGTTGACCTTGAGCTGCCCTGCCAGCTCACGCACGCTGACAAGCTGCTCGCCCTCGCCCAGGTGCCCCGCCAGAATCTGCCGGCGAATCTGCTCGGCCACCTGCCGATAGATGGGCTGGCCGCTATGATGGTCGATCTGCAACAGCATACCACCTCAATGCTTTCGTGTTCCGCGTACTGTATTACTGCACTAATACAGTATACGACGCCCCCAGGGCTTTGTCATTACAGAAAATCTCCATTATCTGAAAATTTCCTTCGGCAGCTCACCGCGCCAGGGCGAGGGGGAGACGGGATGGGCGCACGGCCGGTCGTGCGGTATACTGTAGTCAGAAGAACTGCTATGCAGAAAGTAAGGCAAATACCGTCGGCGCGATCGCCGATGGGAAAGGCAGGTGTCTCGTGACGCGAGAAGAGCTGCTCGAACGCATTTCCATCGACCCAAAGGTTTGTTTCGGCAAGCCTTGTATCCGAGGGCACAGGATTTGGGTATCGCTCGTGCTTGACCTGCTGGCCGGCGGCATGAAGGCCGAGGAAGTTATGACCGAATACGACCTCACGGAGGCAGACATTCGCGCCTGCATCGCATACGGCGCTGAGATGTCCAGAGAGCGCTACGTCGACCTGCCCACGGGGACCGATGGATGAGATTCAAGCTGGACGAGAACCTCGGGCGGACGGCTGCCGAGGTCCTGCAATCCGAGGGACACGATGTTCACACCGTTCGCGAACAAAGCCTGTCCGGCGCGCCGGATCAGGACGTGATTCGGGCCTGCCAGGCGGAGCAGCGGTGTCTGGTGACCCTCGATCTGGATTTCGGCAATCCGCTGGTTTTCGATCCGGCCACCTATGCAGGGATTGCCGTATTACGTCTGCCGGCCCGTCCCTCCCACCAGGATATCACCGAGGCGTGCCAGACGCTGGCAGCCGGCCTTCGCGATGACGATATCACCGGCAGGCTTTGGATCGTGCAGCGTACCCGAATTCGTGTTCACCAGCGAGAAGACGAACCTTAGCGAGCAACTTGCCACAAGGCGTACCGTCGCGAACAGCGGCGGTGCGAGAGCCTCCTGCTGTGATGCTCCTTGACAATGGGCAGACGGCAGCCGAGAATCGTCCCGCGTGTGACAATGGATCGCGAAACCCTCACGGAAAGGATCGAACGATGCGGCGAAGGGACATTTCTCTGGTTGTTCTCATGGCGTTGGCCATCGTAGGATGGGCTTTGGCCCATGCGGCCAAACCAGCTTGGGCTCAAGCCCATCCTACAGACCACCTCAACCAATCTCGCGGCGAGAAGCTCGTCGGCTCAACGGAACAAGTCAGCCTGTGGTGGACGTCATCGGGTTGGAAGATCGGACGGGATCGGGCGTTGCCGGCCGCGACAGGCGAGGCCATTGTCATCGCTGCGGCGAGGAACGAGGCGGAGGCGGCGCAGCTCGTGGTGCGACCGGCCTCTGGCAGGCCCCTGAAGGGTCTGCGGATCGCCGCCGGAGCGCTGGCTGGGCCGGATGGGGCCGCCATGGACGCCGCGTGTGTCGAGGTGCTCGAAGTCCGCTACGTCAACGTCACCCAGCCGACGGACAAGACCGCCGTGGCGGGCGACTGGCCCGACCCCCTGCCCCCGCTGGCCGGACCGATCGATCTGGAGGCCGGCAAGAATCAGCCCTTCTGGGTCCGCGTAAAAGTCCCGGCTGACGCCCGCGCGGGACTCTACAAAGGCACGCTGCATCTGACGGCCGAGGGTTTTTCGGCTCGCGTGCCGCTGCACGTCGAGGTCTATGACTTCACGCTGCCGGACCGCATGACCTGTTCGACCGCGTTCGGATTCACTCCGGACAATGTCTATCGCTACCACAAGCTGACCACCGACGCGCAGAGGCGCGAGGTGCTCGACAAATACTGGGCCAGCTTCAGCGACCACCACATCTCGCCCTACAACCCGGCGCCGCTGGACCCGGTCCGCGTGACATGGCCCGACATCAGGCCGCCGGCGCGGAAGTGGCAAGGCGGACAGGAGGTGACGAACGAGAAGCACGGCGGCACGCGTTCGCTGCTGATCTTCGACGACCGCACCGATGAAAGCATCCAGGCGAGCTACGAGCCGCTCGTGTCGATCCCCACCGGCGGCCTGCGCCTTTCGTTCTGGTACCGCACGGCGATCCCGAATCAGGTCTTCCTCGTGACATTGCACCATCACGACGCCGACGGCCAATGGATCTGGGGCGGCAACAACGACATCGGCGTCGACGGCAACGGGCAGTGGCAGCAGTTCGATCGCGTCATCACGAAGTTCCCGTCGAACGCCAAGAGCGTTCGCCTGATCCTGCGGGCCGCGCCCTGGACGGAGGAGGGCGACCGCACGGGCCTGGTCTGGTTCGACGACGTCTC
>JAAYBA010000527.1 GCA_012719085.1 Planctomycetota bacterium | reverse complement strand
TTGCCCTCGTCCGCTGTGGCAATCACGCCCGCGGCCGCCTTCTTCGCGTACGTGATCGAGCAATAGCTCAACACATCGTCCTGGCCGGAAGCCACGAAACGCAGGCCTTCCCAGCCCCTCTGGCGGTTGCCGGCAGTGAACTCCACCGGCCGGGCCGCCGTGCCGCGGGCGCGCAGACGCGCGTCTCGACCCACGGTCAGGCTGTACGGCCCCATGAACATGATGCGTACACCCGGCTCGGCGACCAGTTCGCGCCCCTGAGTGACGTGGATGTCGCCGAGCACATAATAAGGCGACCCGGCTTCGGACCACGTGCCGGACACCCCGCCGGGCTCGACCGGCGTGCCGCCGGAGGTCGCCACACCGTCGAGAGGCACGAACTTGACCTGGCCGCCGTGATAACGGACGGCGAGCATGCCATAGTAGGCCCCCGCCGAAGCCGGGCTGAATTTGATGCGGATAACCGCTTCCTGCCCCGACTGCGGCACCTGGAATGCTCCGATGCGATCCGAGTACTGGCTGTCCGTCCGCGAGATCACAAACCCGTCGGGGCTCTCAATCGAGTCAATCGACAGAACGCCGGTCCCGCTGTTCTTCAGCGTCAGGGTCAACGCCTCCGACGTCTGCCCGGGAATCCCACGAAAGCTCAGGGCCGTCGGTCTGGCCTCGATGTCGGGTGCCTTCGGCCGGACATCGACCAATACGGCAGAAATCGCATTCAAAGAAGCGGGAATCCCCACCGGCAGGCGATACCATGCGTCGGCGATGCGGTCCGGATAGAACCCGCCCCACCCGAAATTCAGGTGATACTCGCCGTCGGTGTTGTAGCCGTCGCACACGACGGCGTGCCCGGACATGCCGTCGGGCGAGTAAATTCCCAGGATCACCGGCAGCCGATTGCTGAGATTCTCGTGGAGCGTCGATACGGTCTGCTCCGAGAGGTCGCCGATCAGAACGGCGGAGTGAAAACCGAACGTCTCGATCATTCCCTTGTACATGTCGTAGGCCGCGGCCCCCGACCCCTCGCTCGAGTAGTCCATGCGCGAGGCGACCCCACAGGCGAAGTTCAAAGCCGCAAGGTCTGTATGATTCAAATCGGCCTGCGCCCCATACTTGAGCCGAACCGTTGCCAGCAACGCATTGAGTTCGCCGAACGAAGGAAAGTCATAGCGGACGTAATCGTCGTCGATGTCGATCCCGCTGACCATCGTATAGGAATCGCTCTCGCGGAAGACCGCGTTGCACAGACGATGATAGTGAATGACCTGGGCCATCGCCGTCGCGACGCAGCCCACGTAGGACCGCAGACCGTCCACCGGGTCCAGCGGACAGAAGGCATTGTACGGCGCATCCTGATGCCAGACCGTTTCCAGCCATCCGCCGGTGGACGTGCTGCCTTCGGGAGGCCATTGCTCAAACGTCTGCCCCTGGGCCGTCGCCGCTCGCGGTTGGGAATACAGACTCCACTGCGTATGATTCTGACCGGCGTCGAACGAATCGAGATCGTCTTGCGCCGCGAGGCGTCGCCGCATGTCCTGCGTCAGCAGGTGGTACAGCGGATGACGAACGTCCGACCAATCGGCCGATGCGCTGCGAAGAGAATAGGCGACGATCGGTGCGATGGCCGTATCGGCCGAGGTCACCACGAACCCCCGAGGCTCCAGGTCGATCGCGTAGGCAAGGACCGTTCCATCCGAATCGCAGATGGCCTGAGGGCCCGATGCGCTGACCTCCGCGGCCGCGCTGTCCTTTGGCAAGACGGACATCCAGGGCGACGCCTGTGTCGAGCGGAATTGCCTGGCCCGGAGAAAGGCGCTCGCTGCGGTGCGCGCCTGTTCGGGCGAGATCGAATCGGCCCGGAGTGCCGGACAGCACAGCAAGACGAACAGCGTCCCCATGACGATGGCAACCGGACGATGGACAGCGCAAGTCATCGATCATTCTCCCATCTGATTATCCGTCATTTGCAGCCGAGGCAGCCGGCCCCGCCGTTCCGGGACGCAGAGCCGTGTGAAACGACCAGACGGGCCCCTCGACCCAACCACAGGCACTACGCGCCACCACCTGCCAGTAGTATGTGGTGTCCTTGCGGAGACCCTGCGGTCGGTACCGGGGGACCACCACATCCGTCGCCACACAATCCAGACGCGTCGGATCGACGCCCAGATACACGTCATAAACAGGCACCATCATACCAAATGCCGTGGCCCGCGTTGCATCTTCCCATTCGGCCCCGTCGTCGGACGGACAGCCACCGTCCGGACAGACCCGCGACCGGTCGCAGCCCATGGCTACATCTTCGACAAAGTCGTCCATGCCTCGGCAGACAATTCCCTCGACCTGCATCGAATCCGCATTGATGACAGGCGACCCGGAATTGCCCTGGTACGTATCCAGATTCGCCTGAAAGAACGTCGGCTCGGTGTTCTGCTGAACGGTCGCCCCGGCGTCATACTTTCGCGGCAGCCCCCAGGGATGCCCGATAACCACAAGCCTCTGGCCGTCGGCCACCCGCCCGTCACGGCGTAGCGGCAGCGGCGTGCGGCCGACGACGTGGCGGTTCAGCCGCATCAGTCCCCAGTCGGGATAGCCCACGTGATAGCCGATGACCTCTGCCACGTCGTAAATCTGGTCGCCATGGAATCTCGTCACCGGCGTCAGCGCGTCTTCCATGACAAAATCGAACAGGACAACCCAATCCACTGCCCGGTCGCACGCCACGCAGTGCCCCGCTGTGCCGACCAGATCGGACGCCACGAGGAACACCGCACACGTGCCGACCGACGGCTGATCGCGGAAGGGCTCGTCGAGACACAGCGCATGGCCCGTGCCCAGCGGATCGAGTTGCTGATACCACCATGCAAAGGACTGCGCCGCCAGTTCAAACATGCCGCCCCCGAGATCGACCAGGTCGGCCCGACGAACGAGCAGACCGACCGCACTGCCTGCGGCGCGCAGGTTCGGGTCCGTCACCTCATATTCTTCTACACGGTCGTCCGTGCCGTAAACGGTAGCGAGCCGTCGAGTTCGATTCCCGCTGAGTTGGATCGCCTCACGGTTTGCCTCAACCGCCGGAGAAGCGCCGTCCCATGCAAGAACGATCTCAATGCGATCGACTTCGGCGCCGTTGGCAGGGTCGGGCTCATTCGGTCGAGTGGGAAGCACGGCGGAATGCGAACGGACGGTCAGCGTGTAGTCGCCCGTTTCTTCATCGTAACCCGCCACCCGGATCAGGTACTCCGTTCCCGCGAGCATCGGCATCATGATCATCGAGTCGGTGCCTTCACAGTCATCGTCTCCACAGGCCACCTCAACGCCCGATGGATCGTAAACGGCCAGGGTCGTGTCGAAGTCGTCGCTGCGCACGCGGAGCGTCGTCAGCGCCGTCTGCACCGGCGTGTAGGCATGCCAGACGTCCAATGCATCGCGGACGCCACAACGACTCTCGCCCTGGCCGGTCGCACCGCGCGTCGTGCCCGAATACGGAACGCCATCGGTCACGACAACGGGGTAGTTCGGATCATCGGGCAGGCCCACATCCCACGGTCCTTCATAGTAGACCTTGATCCACCACGAATCGATGTATCCGACATTCCCCGCCCGCGCGTCAGTCGCCCGCAGGCTCCAGAACTGGTTCGCCCGCTCGCCGGCAAATTCGGTGATGCCGGTCATGGTCTTTGAAAGACCCTGTCCGTCGTGCGTTTCCATGAACCACACATTGCAGCGGCGCGTTCGACTCTCGTTGCACAGATCGATCCACAGTTCTTCGACGGCCGGATGCACAACTTCGATATGCACGTCCACACTGGTCACCACCGCCTTCGACGGCGCCTGGCTCAGACGGATGTCGCTGTAGACCCATTCCCACTCGGAGATGGCCAGATCCATTTCGTTGCTGTCGCCGACGGCGCCCTGCGAGTGAAGCGACGCACGGGCCGCGCCCGTCTCCTCGCGCGCTTCCATCTGTACATCGAGCTTCTCCGACAGCATGATATCGCGCAATACGGTCACATCATGTCCCTGCTCGATCAGATCACCGACGATCTCCGCCGCCAACTGCGCCGTGGCGCGCCGGCCCCCATCGAGCACGCGCACTCGACTGCCCGGCGCCTGGGGCAACCGCGCCAGCGCGACGGCCGTCAACGACTCGTTCAGCGACACCTCGATCTCTGCGAAGTGGGCATACGGCATACCGACGCCGTCCAGCCATCCGTTTGAAGATCGCAGAGCCGTTCTGCTCGCTCGATCGCGAACGGCGGTGTGTTGGAAGTGCTTGCCCCCGACCTCGGCCCCCGACAGAAGCATCATCGACACGACGGCGATCGACAGACGACGCCCTCGTCCTCCGATTTGACTCGGCCACGCCACCCTCACGGCACGCTCCTTCCATCCATCCCTTGTCCTGCGTGCATAATGCGGAACGATCGCTCCGTCCGGGCCCGTCCGGACCCCCGGGTTCGATACCATCCATTATAGCGATAGGCTCTCCGCATGACAATTGCCCAGTTCGCCTATCTCTCTCACGGCCTGCAATCTGCCTATTTCCGGACCGAGCGGGCGTATCGCCAGGACCTCGTCCCGCCGGAAACCCCGAGTCACGTGGTTTGTCGTATCTCTTGCAGAATGCCCACTTTGTGACCCCAGTCCCATAAAAGGTAAAGCTTTTCAATTGGCCTTGCCGATGAAGAAGAAGGGGTGATGGGCCCTTTCTCAGTACTGGAAACGTCGTCCCCGAAACGCCATACGGCGTGATCCGATCTTCGACAAAACGCCTTCGGGAACGCCGGAAGAAAGCCCGTTGCACGGTCACAAGAAAGGAGTCACAATGAGCGTAAGGAAGGAACTCGACACGAGACGATCCGCCATCATGGCGATCCTATTCAGTGTCCTGCTGGCCGTCGCGCTCGGCGCCGCCGGTTGCGGCGATCAGATGGCGCGCATGCAGGACAATCAAATCAAGCTCCAGGCCATGGTGGCCGCCAACGCCCGCCAGCTGGCCACCCTCTCGTCTCAGGTCCACGCCCATCAGGGCGAGACGGCCGAGAGTCTGGCGGAACTCCAGGAGGACGTCAACAGCACGGATGCGAAAGTCGCGGCAGTCCGGAACGAGCAGACGGAGCTTCGTCGCACGGTGGCGGCAAACGACCGCGATCTCAATGCGAAGGTCGCGCAGCTTGTGGACAACCAGGCGTCACTGCGAGAAGGCATCTCGCACATGGCTGACATCGCGCAGCGAACCAACGCCACCGTCAACACGGTCGCGCGCGATCAGGCAACGCTACACCAGCTCGTGCAGAACCACAATCGGGAACTGGCCGACAGCATCACGGCCGTTGCGTCCGACGT
>JAAYBA010000526.1 GCA_012719085.1 Planctomycetota bacterium | reverse complement strand
GGGACTCTATACCGGATCGCGGCCTTGCGGATGTAGGAGTCGTCGGTTTTGCTCGCCTTGCCCTTGGGCGTGTTGATTACGAGCTGGATCTTGCCGTTCATGACCTCGTCGGCGATATGCGGTCGCTGCTCGTACATCTTGAACGCCAGTTCCGCCTCCACTCCATTCTTGGCGAGGAACTCCTGTGTGCCGGCGGTTGCCTTGATCTGGAACCCGAGTTCGGCGAACTGGCGGGCGACGGCGACGACAGCCTTCTTGTCCTTGTCGGCCACGGTGAATAGGACGGTGCCGTTGGTGGGCAGGCGTCCCTGTGCGGCGTCCTCGGCCTTGTAGAAGGCCAAGCCGAAGGAATCGGCCATGCCGAGGACCTCGCCGGTCGAACGCATCTCCGGCCCGAGCACGGGGTCCACCTCGGGATAGAAGTGGAACGGGAAGACCGACTCCTTGACGCCGTAGTGGGGGACTTTGCGCTGCTTGAGACCGAGGTCGGCGAGCTTCTTGCCGAGCATGATCTGTGTGGCAATCCTCGCCATGGACAAACCACAGACCTTGCTCACGAGGGGCACCGTCCGGCTGGCGCGCGGGTTGGCTTCGAGGATGTACACCTTGTCGTTGTGGATCGCGTATTGGATGTTCATCAGCCCGATGACCTTGAACTCCACGGCAATTCGGCGAGTGTATTCACAGATCGTATCGATGTGTTTCTGTGGAATGGTGGTCGGTGGGATCACGCACGCCGAGTCACCCGAGTGGATGCCCGCCTCTTCGATGTGCTCCATAACGGCCGGCACGAAGGCGTCTGTCCCGTCGGCGATGGCGTCGGCCTCGGCCTCGATAGCATTCTCGAGAAACTTGTCGATGAGGATGGGCCGCTCAGGCGAGACGTCAACGGCCGCCCGCATGTAACGTTCGAGCATCTCCTCGTCATGCACGATCTCCATGGCGCGGCCGCCCAGGACGAACGAGGGACGCACCATGAGCGGATACCCGATGCGGGCGGCGATTTCCAGGGCCTGTTCCTGGGTACTGGCCATGCCGCTTTCGGGCTGCGGGATCCCGAGTTTCTCCATCTTGTGGCGGAACCGGTCGCGGTCCTCGGCCAGGTCGATGGTGTCGGGCGTGGTGCCGATGATCTTGGCGCCGGCGGCTTCGAGCTCGGAGGCAATGTTCAACGGGGTCTGGCCGCCGAACTGGCAGATGATACCCTCGGGTTTCTCCTTCTCGTAGATGCTCAAGACGTCTTCCACCGTCAGGGGCTCGAAGTAGAGCTTGTTCGACGTGTCGTAGTCGGTCGAGACGGTTTCCGGGTTGCAGTTGACCATGATCGACTCGATGCCCTCGTCGCGCAGGGCGAAGGCGGCGTGAACGCAGCAGTAGTCGAACTCGATGCCCTGGCCGATCCGGTTGGGTCCGCCGCCGAGGACCATGATCTTGCGGTTCGGCGAAACCGTGGTCGCATCCGGGGCGTTATAGGTCGAGTAGTAATACGCCGCATCCTCAACTCCGCTGACGGGTACGGGGTGCCAGCATTCCACCAGCCGCAGTCTCTTGCGCCGCTCACGGATCGTCACTTCCTTGAGCCCCAGAAGCTTGGCCAGATAGCGATCCGCAAAGCCGTCCTTCTTGGCCTGAATCAACAGCTCGTCGGGCAGCATCTTGCCCTTGTATTGCAGGATCGTCTCCTCCAATTCGACCAGTTGCTTCATCTGCTCGATGAACCAGATCTTGACGTAGGTGGTTTCGTGCAGGGTCTGCACGTCGGCGCCCTTGCGCAGAGCTTCATACATGATGAACTGCCGCTCGCTGGACGGCTCGGTCAGCATGCGCATCAGCTCTTCAAGGCTCCTGGTGTGGTAGTCCTTGGCGAAGCCGAGCCCGTAGCGGCCGTCCTCGCGGGAGCGAATCGACTTCTGGAAGGCTTCTTTGTAGGTCTTGCCAATGCTCATGACCTCGCCGACGGCCCGCATCTGGGTGCCGAGCTTGTCCTGGAGTCCCTCGAATTTCTCGAAAGTCCATCGCGGGAACTTCACAACGACGTAGTCGCCGGAGGGTGAGTATTTCTCCAACGTTCCGTCCCGCCAGTAGGGAATCTCGTCCATCGTCAATCCGCCGGCCAGCAGGGAGGAGATCAGAGCGATGGGGAAACCGGTTGCCTTCGAGGCCAGGGCCGACGAGCGGCTCGTTCGCGGGTTGATCTCGATGACGACGATCCGTCCGGTCTTGGGGTCGTGGGCGAACTGAACGTTGGTGCCGCCGATGACCTCAATGGCCTCGACGATGTCGTAGGAGTGCTTCTGGAGGCGCTGCTGCACGTCGGCGCTGATGGTGAGCATCGGCGCGGTGCAGAAGCTGTCGCCCGTATGAACGCCCATGGCATCGACGTTCTCGATGAAGCACACGGTAATCATCTGATTCTTGCTGTCGCGAACGACCTCGAGCTCCAGTTCCTCCCAGCCCAGAACAGACTCCTCGATGAGGATCTGCCCGACGAAACTGGCGCTGAGTCCGCGCTCGGCGATGGCGCGGAACTCTTCCATGTTGTAGGCGAAGCCGCCGCCGGTCCCGCCCATGGTGTAGGCCGGGCGGATCACGCAGGGCAGGCCGATCGTCTCGATGGCCACCTCGGCTTCGGTCATGCTGTTGGCAATGAGGCTTCGCGGCATGTCGATTCCGAGCTTGGTCATGGTGTCTTTGAAGGCCTGGCGGTCTTCGCCTCGCTTGATCGCGTCGACCTGGACCCCAATGATCTTGACCCCATATTGGTCGAGCACGCCGGCCCGCGCCAGCTCGGAACTGAGATTGAGACCGGATTGGCCGCCCAGGTTCGGCAGCAGGGCGTCGGGACGCTCCTTGGCGACGATCTTGGTCACGGTTTCCAGTGTGAGCGGTTCGATGTACGTGGCGTCGGCCATGCCGGGGTCTGTCATGATTGTGGCCGGGTTGGAGTTGACCAGCACGATCTCATAGCCCAAAGCCCGAAGGGCCTTGCAGGCTTGGGTGCCTGAATAGTCGAACTCGCAGGCCTGCCCAATGACGATGGGACCCGACCCGATGATCATGATTTTCCTGATGTCGGCACGCTTTGGCATTCGGTCTTCTCCTGTATGGGACAAGTCTCACGTAGAGACTGCTGGGCGTCGAACAGGTCGGCGGGATTAGACCAGATCGCCAAGAGAATGTCAAACGCCAAAGACGGGGAGTTGCCGAGTGCGTTGTTGCGGGCTTCGTCGGTCTTCGTGCTCTGACGAGATTCGCTGGCATGCGGGGGAAGACCCAGGCACAGCCGGATGCACTTGGGGCGTTGTGCGGCGGTCGACGGTGTGCCGGACCGCAAGGCCCCAGTGCCGGAGACAGCATGCGCCCTTCTGTGGGTGGGGATCGCACTGTCTCCGGCTCTGGTTGCGGCAGGCCCCTGCTCAGCCTGCCGCAAGATGGTG
>JAAYBA010000525.1 GCA_012719085.1 Planctomycetota bacterium | reverse complement strand
ATCTCGGACCTTCTGGGCATCCTGCGGGCTGCTCTGGTCAGCACACTGATCATCGTCGCCGTCTGGTTTGCCGTAATGCTCCAGGTCCCGGCGGTCCGCAAGGCCCTGCCGCCGGGCATTGCCGCCGTCAGCCAGGGCGTCTTCATGGCCGACCTATTCGGGACCATTCTGCTGCCGGCAGGCCTGCGAATGCTGATCCGGCTGTACCATGAGGAGTTCCGGACGACCGAAGGGCGATTCCTCAAGCGGTTCCTCATTGTCGGCGCCGGCAACGCCGGGGAGGCCCTGCTACGCGAGATCCTTCGGATGCGCATCGTCCGATATGACGTCATCGGCTTCATCGACGACGATCCCGCCAAGCAGGGAACGAGCATTCATGGGGTGGCCGTGCTGGGCACCGTCGACGAGTTGCCGGGGATCTGCCGGGAGCGGAATATTGAAGAGATCGCGATCGCCATGCCCTCGGCGACTCACCAGCAGCTGCGTCGCGTGATCCAGCTCTGTGAAGGCGCCAAGGTGCGGTTTCGCACGGTGCCATCGCTCACCGATATCGCCTCCGGCAAACTCCGCGTCAGCCAGATTCGCGACGTGGACATCAACGACCTTCTCGGCCGCCAGGTGGTTCATCTCGACCTCGATTCGATCGAGTCATTCGCCCGAGGCAAGACCATCCTCGTCACCGGCGCCGGAGGCTCTATCGGCTCGGAGATGTGCCGCCAGATCTGCCAATTTGCCCCCCGCAAGCTTCTGCTCGTCGATCAGGCCGAAAACCCGCTGTTCTATGTGGAGCGAGACCTGCGCAAGCGGTTCGCTGATGTGGCCGTCGAACCCATCCTGTGCAACATTACCGATCGCAACCGCGTGGAGGAGATCTTCGATCGACACCGTCCCGCCATGGTGATTCACGCCGCCGCCCATAAGCACGTGCCCCTGATGGAACTCAACGCCACGGAAGCGATCAAGAACAACGTCACGGGCACCCGGGCCGTTGCCGACGTCTCCGACAGGTACGGGGCGACGCACTTCGTGATGATCAGCACGGACAAGGCGGTCAACCCGACCAGTGTCATGGGGGCGTCGAAGCGGATCGCTGAGATGTACGTCCAGGATCTGAGCCGGACGAGCAGGACGCACTTCATCACCGTCCGCTTCGGCAACGTGCTCGGTTCAGAAGGCTCCGTCGTGCCGATCTTCCGCAGGCAGATCGCCGAAGGCGGGCCCGTCACCGTCACAGACCCGGAGATGAAGCGCTACTTCATGACGATCCCCGAGGCCAGCCAACTCGTGCTCCAGGCGGCGACCATGGGCAAAGGAGGGGAAATCTTCGTCCTCGACATGGGTGAGCCGGTCAAGATCGTCGATCTGGCCAAGGAATTAATCACGCTCAGCGGGTTCCGGCCGGGTCAGGACATCGAGATCGTGTTCACGGGCCTGCGACCGGGCGAAAAGCTTTTCGAGGAGCTGCGCATCGAAGGCGAGGACATGCAGCGCACCCGGCACCCCAAGATCAGCATCTGGCGGAACATTCCGATGGACCGCGACCGCCTCAGAGGCAGCATCGATCGTCTCGTGGATCTCGCGAGAGGCCCCCATCCGGACAGGGAGGCGTTGGTGGATGCCATCAAAGACCTCGTGCCCGAATACGCCATCCCCGTTGCTGCCGCACAGGTCGGCTGACGACT
>JAAYBA010000009.1 GCA_012719085.1 Planctomycetota bacterium | reverse complement strand
TCGCAGAGGGCGCAGCTCTTGACGTGGCGATCCAGGCCGCACTGGCGGATCTCGCACTCGCCGCAGTGGCCGATGTGCACGCCCTCGAGCTTCAGGCAGCCCACGCAGTCGACCCGCTCGGGCGGAATCTCGACGCCGAACTGCTTGGACCACTCCGCGGCAGTCTTCACTCGCAGGGCCTCGTCGTCGGTTCGGTGAGCGATCAACGCCGGACAAGCCGCACAGTCCAATCCGCACATCGCCAGCAACATCGCCATCTCGGTCTCCCTTCATAGCTCCGGAACCCGCCCGGAGCAGTCACTTCGTCCTTTGCCTCGGTCCTGCCCGGCGATCCGCACTCACCCATCCCCATCTGCACTACAAACGCCGCCAGGCCGCACTACGTCGGCATTCTACGGGCCTTCCGCCGCACAGGCAAATGGCATTTCCTCGCTTGTGCAGCGGACCAGAATAAGGAAGGCACGGCCATCTTAGCCGTGCCTTCGAGACTGAAGAAACCAGAATGAGTGCTTAGACTTCGTCGCGAATGACGAAGGGCTCGCGGTGAGAACACCGCACGAACTTGTTGGCCTTCTCCGCGTTGGCGCCGACGAATCTCTCCTGCTTGCGGTCGTAGGTCAGTTGCGGCCCGAGCACAAAGCGATCCTTCGCCGGATCGACCCCGTTGCCGTCGAGCTGCTCGAGCATGTCGTTCAGCGTGTTCATCGCGTCCTCGTGCGACTTCATCGCGCCGCGGACCTCCTCGACCGACGCCTCGGCGCCCGCCCGCCAGGCGACGTTGGCCTGGTGGCAGATGACCGTCCCCAGGTGCCCCATCTCGATGTCGGCCGCCAGGTCCTGGCGCCGTCCGCTGCGAATCGCGGCGATGAAGTTGCCGGCATGCGCGCCGCCTCCATCGCCCTTGTACTGGTGCACCCGATCGCCGTTGTTGTCATGGAACCAGCCGCCGCCGCGGGCGATGCGAACGCTGCCGGCCTCGCACTGAATGTAGTTGCCGCCGCGAGCGCCGAGATAGACCGCTCCGCTGTTGCCGCCCTTGCGCTTCGGGTCGGGCAGGTTGCGGATATCGACCACCAGGGGCACCCCGTCGTAGTCCATCAGGGCGAAGTGCACGTTGGGCGTCTGGCCGTTGTCGTCCCAGGCGAACCGGTTGCCCGCCGCGACCATCTTCGTCGGCACGTCGTTCCAGCCGAGGATATGACGCACGTCGTCCAGGTAGTGGATGCCCCAGTTGGCCATCTCGCCGTCGCCCCAGTTCCACTGCCAGTGCCAGTCGTAGTGGAAACTCTTGCGCATCACCGGGCTCATCGGGGCCGGACCCGCCCAGAGGTTATAGTCGATGTTGCCCGCCACCGGCTGCGGCGCCGTCACCTTACCGATGCTCTGCCTCGAATGCAGCACGGAGCAGTGGACCCACTTGACCTTGCCGTACTTGCCTGACTGGATGTCACGCGCCGCCTCCTGCACCCCCGGACACGACCGATGCTGCGTGCCCGCCTGCACGATGCGATTGTACTTGCGGGCCGCCTCGACCATCTTGCGGCCTTCCCAGATCGAGTGGCTCACCGGCTTCTCGACATAGACGTGCTTGCCCGCCTGGCAGGCCCAGACCGTCATCAGCGCGTGCCAATGGTTCGGCGCGGCGATCACGATGGCGTCGATGTCCTTGCGATCCAACACGTCGCGGATATCGGCATATCCCGTGATGGCGTCGTCGCCGACCTCGTACTTCTTCTTGAATTCGCTCAGGCGGTTGCCGAGAATCTCCTTGTCCGGCTCGCACAGGGCCACGACCCGCACACCCGGCTGACCCTGGAACCGGCCGACGTGCCCGTTGCCCTGGCTGCGAATCCCCGCCACAGCGATGCGAATCTCGTCGTTCGCCCCCCGCGCACGGGTGACCAGATGCGAAGAGCCCGACAGGGCCAGATACGATCCGGCCGTGGCGGCGACACTGCGTTGGAGGAAGTTACGGCGGCTGATCTGCTTCATCTTCTTTTCCTTTCGCTCACTTCGAGACACGCCCGCCCGGCCGACGCCGAACGGCCCGTGCCGGATTGCATACGCACCGGACATCCGGTAGAGACGGCCATCCTACACCATCTATTCCCACATTTGAACCATTTTATCCACCCCACGCATCTTCTCTCCGCCCGGCGCCCCTCCATTTGTCCATGGCGAGAATGCCTCCTCATGCCAAAGCCAGGTCATGCGGGAGCCTGCGGTAGTCCGACGCATCTGCGCACCGACGCTTGTGCGGATCTACAACGCAGCGACGAGAGGCGAGATACGAGCAAAGCCTGCCCCGAGCGAAGCCGAGGGGAGAGGCGGCCCCAAAAAACGGTGCAGCGACAACCACGATGGCTGCCGCTGCGGTTTGACCGTCTGAAGGATTGTCGTTCATCGGCCCATGCGAGCCGGAGGATGCGTCCTTACCACCAGTGATACGGTGCCACGTTGTCGGTCCCACCGGGTGAGAAGCGATACTGCATCTCGGTGAAATTGCGCCATTCCTGGTGGGCGTCGAGAAAGACGATGTTGGCGCCCTCGGGCCGGTCGCCCCGTCGCAGGTGGTTCGTGCGATCGTAGATCTGGTGCTGGCTATACAACCCGCCGACGACGTCGACAAAGTTGCCGGTGTCGGGATCGTTCTGGTTACTCAGCGTCGCGTCGGTAATCAGCTCGGCCTGCCCGGCGCCTTTCTCCGTGATGGTCTTGACCCACTTCTTCCGCTCAGTGCCTGGCTCGTAAAGCGGAGGCTTTCCGCGCCCAGCTTCGGTGTCCATCATCCAGAAATAGCTGGTCACACGATAGCTGTTCTTGCGGTCCCGAGTCGACTCATCGACGCGATCCACCGGAGTCCCGTACGCCGGGCTTTGGCTGTACTGCCAGACGATGGACATGTCCCCGTTCTTCGACAGGTCCGCGGGACAATAGAAAATATCCCGACTTCCGCCGGCGCTTTTGATGATGAAGTCGGTCGTGAAGTACGAGACGTCCCACAGCCAGTAGCCACCGGCGTTCAGCGGCAGCTTGGCGTCGTTATCGTTGGCGTACATGTGCAGGGCCAACGCCAGTTGCTTGAGGTTGTTGGCGCAGGTGACCTTGCGGGACTGCTCGCGGGCCCGCTGCAACGCGGGCATCAGAATGCCCATCAGCAGCGCGATGATCGCGATGACCACGAGCAGCTCGATCAGCGTAAACGCCCTGCTTCGCGCCCGGCGCGTCTCGGTTATCATATGGCTGTGCATCTAATACCTCCTTATCGCCCGAGCCTCAAACCACTCATCCGCCCGCGGCGTGTCGGTTCCCCCTCGCTCGAACCACCCACAAAATTCCTACGCACCAACGACTTGCGTGTTCACGCAGACCTTTGTGACCGCGCCGGGCCTTACCCCCGGCGATGCTGTATCCTCGCATATATCGGCCCATCAGAGCAATGCACTTTTGCGTTTTTCTTTCGCCATTTTGCGACCAGCACGCCCGTAATGGCCCCGGGATACACAGGGATATGTTCCACCCCCTGCCCCTTTGGACAACTTTCCAATTAAAGGTGTCAGGTACTTTTTCGCGGTCTTCCCCTGG
>JAAYBA010000524.1 GCA_012719085.1 Planctomycetota bacterium | reverse complement strand
CGAAGGTGATGTTCTTGTACTGCCTGAAACTGTCGGCGTCGCGAATCAGACAATGCGAACTCTTCTGATCGTCCATGTGCTCCTGGTAGATCAGGGGATAGTAGAACCCGTTGATCCGACCGGCCGCAGCCATGCGCAGCCAGTACTGCGTCGTGGCCCTCTCCCGAATCGGCCCGAACTGCTCGAAGTCCGTTCGCTTGAACAACAGACCCGTGCCACAGGTCCACGGATGCCGCAAGATTTGATGGCACCCGAACGTCTGGATCTTGTGCCTGGCACGTTCGTAATCAAAGTCGTCCGAAAAGAAATGCCAGCAGGCGACCACGCCCAACCGCTCGATGTCGCGGTGCGCCTGGGCCAGCGCTCGGGTCCAACCCGGAGTGACGATGCAGTCGTTGTCCAGCTTGCCGAGCAGATCGGCCTTCGAGCGACCCCAGACCTCGTTGACCGCCGTGGTCTGTCCGACGTTCTCCTTGCTGAACACGATGTCCGCGATTCGCGGATCGCTCACTTCGTCCCTGAGATACTCGACCGTGCCGTCCGTAGAGGCGTTGTCCCAGATCGTCAGGGAGAATTCCTCCGTCGGGTCGGCGAGAACGGACGCCAACGCCAGCTTCGTGTACTCAAGCCGCTGGTATGTAACAAATACTAACTCGATGGCCATACGACACCGTCTCTTCTATGAATCCATCCCACGATGAAGGGCTTCCTGCCGGAGGCTGTCCGATGCTCCGAATCGCATCATCTCCCGGACATGGAAGGCCCCAGCCGCCCGTGGCCGCATTACCGGACGGCTCGTCTGACAGAAAACAGGCCGGGTTCACACAGCCCCAGGCAAACGCCGCCCAGGACCGAAGCGATCATGGCGAAATGAACGCCGATTGTCAGATCGCGGCAACCATAGACAATCGCGGCGACGAGCAGGACGATTGCCGCACGTCGCAGCAGAACCACCAGGGGGCGCTTCCGTCGGCGACGAAGCCAGACCGCCAGGGTCATCCCGATGCCAAGCAACGCCGCATACAAGCCTGCCGTCAGACTGTACAGACCGACTTTCGCAAAGCGAAAACTCTCCACCTCGCCGGTGGACAAATACGCATGGGTCTCGGTGCCCAGCAGGCCGACGAGAAAGCCCGGAACAAAACTCGGCACCCACGAAAGCCGCCTGTTGGCGATAAAACGCCGGCCCGACAAGTCCGTGTCGCTGTCGAGAAGCTCGCTGATGCTGCGGACAGTCACGTTCTCCTGACGCTGGACCCACTCCAGAAAATCGTCGAAGGCCGGCCACCCGAGGAAGTCGGCCGAATCGCTGCGTTCGGACCCGGCGAGATCAAACGCATGAAACAGGATCACCACGATCCGTGGGTGAGCCCCCCGCGCGGCCGACTCGATGGCCCTTCGGGCCAGGCCGAAACCGCACGTAGACGGCAGGAACCGAAGCTCCCCGTCGCCGGTCGGGCCGATTTTGCCCGCACACAAGCATGCGTACCCGACCTGCTGCATGACCCGCAAGGTATCGCGGTCGTAGGCATTGTACGGCGGGATGAACGTTGCCGCTTCGACTCCCATGGCCTCCTTGAGGAGATCGCGCCCCCGCTGCAGGCGAAAGAGCTGCTCCTCATAGGGCAGTCCGGCCAACTCGGTCCACCAGCCCGTCTTGACATGGCAGTAGCCGTGCACGGCCACGTCCACCGTGCCCATCTCCACGGCCTCCCGGAGCAGATCGGCCTTTTCGTGTGGCAGAACCTCGCCGTCGTCTCGGCCCGTGGCCCCGATGCAAGGAATTGCCCCCACGACCAGTGGGATGTTGCGACTTCGGAAAGACTCGAACAACCGGCGTTCGACCGCCGTATCGCTCCGCGCGGAATAATCATCGTAGCGGAAGACCACGGTCACGTCGGCCGCATGCACAGCTTCCAGCGTCGGCAAGGCAATCGCAAGCAGAAGGCAAATCCGCCAACCACTGCGCCAATGGCTGTCTTTCATCATGCCTTTTCAGATCCCAGAATCACAAGGGGACAAGTACTTCCCTCAACACACCATGTCTCCGCGAGCCGACCCCGCCTCCGACAGGCAGCGATCGTACAGAGCCATCGTCGCCGCCGCCGCCCTCTGCCACGTCCACTGAGAAGCCTTCTGTCGGTTGTATTCGCCCATCTGAGCCAGCGTATCCCTGACGTCGATCGCCCGCCGCATGCCCTCCAGAAGGCCCGTTTCCGATTCGGGATCGTATAGAAACGCGCCGGATTCATCCAGCACGTCGGCCAGACATCCCATCGCCGGACCGACACACGGCTTGCCGAAGGACATCGCCAGCAAGGCGGCGCCGGAAGACAGCAGGTGCCTGTATGGCAAGACAACGGCATCGGCCGCGTTCATGTACACTTGAATCGCCTCGTCCGG
>JAAYBA010000071.1 GCA_012719085.1 Planctomycetota bacterium | reverse complement strand
GGTACTCGTGGCGTTTGTACTCGGGAATGCGGTAGGCAAAGATGTGGTCGACAAATGTCTTCTGCACTGTGAATCCCTGCAGCAGGCCCCGCACCGTCCGGCGAGAGTAGCTATACGTCACGGGACAACCGGTCTGGGCCTCGGAGTGGCGGGCGATCAGCTCATCGAGCTTCCAGAATGCCCCTTTGCCGAACTTCGCCAGGATCCAGAGCACCTTCCAGGAGTGGCGATGGTAGACCATCATCTTGAACACGCTCTGCGGGCCCATGTACCTTCGGATCTCGTGGACGGCGTCCTGCGGGCGCGGCGTATGGTGAATGACGCCGAACGAGTAGACCAGATCGTACGGCTCGACCGGCACTACTTCGCTGAGCCGTTCGACGTCAGCCTGGTGGAAGGTGATGCGATCATCCAGCTCATAGACCGCCGCACGCTCCCTCGCCACCGCCAGAGAGGCGTCTGAAAGATCCACCGCCGTAACATGGGCGCCGGCTCGCGCGAAGCGGATCGTGTCCGTACCGATGCCGCAGCCGATCTCGAGGACCTTCTTGCCGGCCCATCGGTCGAACTCGGCGAACGCCGGGATGTGCGGCTCCACAAAGTACTTGCGGGCCTCCACCTCGTCAAAGTAGGCACGCGTCCCGACCGGCTTAGGTGAGTGCCGGATGTTGCACGGACGCGCGTTCCAGTACCGGCGTACGTCCTCGACGGTCCTGGTAGAGAATGTCTGAGCGACAGCCATGTTCGATTCCCCCTGAAAACCGGGTCGAGATCCCAAATGCCCGGTAAGTGAACTTCTTCAGCGGAACGCCCCGGAAGACCCGCCAGCAATCGATCAGCAGCGGCGTCTCCCCCGCGCGGTCTTCCAGCCGTTCCATATCCAGACGGCTGTATTCGGGCCAGTCCGTCAGCATCACAACGACGCAGGCGTCGGCCACGGCCTCGTAGGGATCGTCGCAACAGACCCCACGTCCGCAAAGGGCCTCCGAGACCGCCTTCAGGGCCTTGGGGTCGTGCATCCGAACCACATACCCCGCCTCCAGAAGCTGCGACGCCAGCATGACCGACTGCGATTCCTCGATGATGTGCGTGCCGGGCTTGTACGAAAGGCCCAGCAGAGCCACCGTCGATCCGGAACGTGCGTGTTCGCCGACCATCGCGAACAGACGGTTCACGACCTCATCGTTCACCCGGACCACGCGCGGGCTCAGGTGCGCGTCGGCTCCGGCGTCCTCGGCGCAGCGCTGGAACGCCAGATTGTCGCGCGGGAAGCACGGGCCACCGAATCCAAGTCCCCCTGTGAGATATCGGCGCCCGATCCGCGTATCGGCGCCCAGGGCCGAGGTCACCACGTCCACGTCGGCCTCTGGTATTCGCTCACAAATCGCCGCCAGTTCGTTGGCGAAGCTGATCTTCATCGTCACGTAGCAGTTGAGGCTCAGCTTGGTGATTTCGGCGTTGGTCAGATTCATCACCGCATAGTGCGGCCGGTTCTCCACCACCGAGGCATACAGTTCCCGGCACATCTGCGCCGACCGTTCGTCGGAGGCGCCGATCAGCAGCATGTCCGGATGAAGGAAGTCATGAATGACCGAGCCCAGCGCGATGAACTCGGGATTGTAGACGAACCCGAAGTCCCGGCCGCACACCTTACCGGTCAGTTTCTCCAGCATCGGCAGGAATACGCATTCGCAGGTCGTCGGCATGACGGTCGAGACCAGCGTCACCACGTGGAAGGTCTTCTTGGCCTTCAGCGCCGGGGCCATGCGATCGAGGACCGCCTCGACATAGGCGTTGGAGAAACGGCCGCTGGAATCACTGGGGGTCGGCACGGTAATCAGCGTGATGTCGCTGTTCTGCACGGCGTAGGCGCAATCGGTCGTAAACTCCATGCGTTCCCGGCATCCGTCCAGAAGCGCCGTCAGCCCCGGCTCATCGATGGGGCATTGCCCACTCTGGAGGGCGTCAATGTGTTCGGCGTTGGAATCGACACCGATCGCACGGTGGCCCTTGGCGGCAAAGCAGGCAGCCGAACAGAGGCCCAGCTTTCCCAGACCGACAAAAGACATATTCATCGAGGATACTCCTGACTTCTTGGACTCAGTGAATGGTCCCATCGTCGAACACCGTCTGGTGTGACGGCGACGGCGTCGCCTCGTGCCGATAAGAGCCCACCGCTCTCTTGACCTGCCTGACCTGCCTGAGTTTCGTCTGCACATCGCTTCGTTCGGCACGCAACACAAGAGTCAGTTCGTCATACCGTTGTCTCAGACGAACCCGTTGCGACGCAGCCATCGTCGGCCCCGCGGCATCCCGGGACGAAATGGCGGCCACCAGGGCTTCGGTACGGGCTGCAATCCGCTCGACTTGATCGAGATCTCCCTCCCGCGCGCAGGCGATCTGCTGCGTCAGCAGGCGGTCCAGTTCCTCCGACATCGCCTGCACCGCATCGGCGGGAACGCTTGGATGGTTCGATATCAATGGCATGGTCTACCCGGTTGGAACGAGACAGTGCTCGACTTCTTCGAGCAGGTTCTTCGCATCGTTGTTCATTGGCTCCAGGATCAGCAGATCCAGCAGCATTCGCCGGGCTTCCTCCGGCCGGTTGTCCTTGAGATACAGCGCCGCCAGGGCAAACATCACGGATGTGTCTCCAGGATGCATGTCGAGGTACACCTGCAGATAGTGGATCACCTTGGCGAACGAGCCCATCTCGCACGAGACCTGGAACAATCCGAGCAGGGCCGTGATGTTGTCGGTATCCAGTTCGAGCGACTTCATGTAGAGATCGAAGGACGAGGGGTACTCCTTGCGTTGCTGGGCGACCATCGCCAGTCCGGCATAGGCTTTGGCACAGTTCGGATCCAGACGGCAGGCCACGCGGAATGCGATCTCGGCGTCCTCGCACCGACCCGTCTGCAGCGCGGCGGCTCCCAGACCGATATAGGGTCCGGGCTCGTCCGGCCCGATGGAGGCGGCCTTCTCATAGCAGCGCTGGGCCTGCACATAGTTGCCAACGCTCGTGTAACAATCGCCCAGTTCGCGTAACACCTCATAGTGCTGCGTTTGCTTGCGCTTCTCGAATTCGTCCGTGCGCGCCGTGTCCATATCGGTTGGTTCCTCAGTTCTGTCGCTAATCTTGCGAACACGCCATCGGCGTTCGAGCCGGTGCCGGAAGACGATCCTGGAGCCCCCACTCCGCCTGTTGGAGCAGACGGATGGCGGTCTGAAACTCATGTTTGCGGCGGTGGACCTTGGCCTCGAGCAGAAGAGTCTCCACCGTGGGCCGCACCTGATTGACCTGCCGACAGAGTCGGGCGGCCTGTCCGTCATTGCCGGCACGAAAATGGGCGTCGGCCGCCATCGACCGCATCCACAACTCGTTGCAGTGACGGTCGGCCAGATGCTCGCACAGCCGGGCCGCGACCGACCAGTCGCCGTCCGAGTCGGCCTGCCAGGCCTGGCGCAGCAGTTCATCGAACTGAAACGGCAGTTCCTCCGCCCGTGGCGCTCGCACCCGGATGCCACAGGCCGTCAGAGATGCCTCCACGCTCAGATGAGGATACGCATTCCTGGCCCGTTCGAGATCGACGCGTCTCACTACGCCCCCCCACCGTTCCCCTCCGGCGCCGGCCAGCAGGAAACCGTCGCGATTCGACGGATCGTGGATCAGGGCATACAGCGGATTCTCCACCCACATCTCTTCTACGGGCAGCG
>JAAYBA010000523.1 GCA_012719085.1 Planctomycetota bacterium | reverse complement strand
CTGCGATGAGCCGGAAGTGACGAACGAGATTCAGCTCTGCCGGACGTTGGATCGCTATTTCTCGATGACATCGGAGGAAGGCGAGGTGGTCTTCGACGGAGCCGGCCCGCCGGACAAGAGCGAGTTCGACAGCGTTGGCCGGCTGAGCGTGGTGTTCTCCGGATTTCACAGCGACGCCGACACGGTGATCGAGGAGAAGGTGGCGGCCAGCACGTCGCCCCGGCGACTGACGGTGGTCAGCAACGACCGGCGGCTGCGCCAGACCGTGGCCGCCAGGAAAGCGGCTACGGTCAAATCGGATCAGTTCTGGAGTCAGGTTCTCAACGAACTTCGCCGCGACAAGCCGGCCGTCAAGGAGCCGGAGGAGAAGCGGGACGGCCTGACCGACGGTGAGACCGAACAGTGGCTCGATCTATTTGGACTGGACGATTGACCAGTTCCACTGAAGGTGAAGGACTTACGGCCGCCGATGTGCGAGAGTCACAGATCGATGATCGGGGTGGAAGCCGGGCATGGGGATAGACTTATCTTCCTCGATCTTGCGCGCGGTCTGGCGATCGTTTTCATGATCTTCCAGCATTCAGTGCTCTTGTTCGCGACCGGCCAGGCTAAGGGCTCCCTCGCGGGCAAGACCGTGCTTCTGTTGGGCGGCGCGCCGGCCGCACCGGTGTTCCTGTTCATCATGGGGGTCTTTCTCGGTCGGCCTGATCGAAGAGTCGGATGCGGTGTCGGGCGCGGCCTGAGACTGATCGCGCTGGGGTATGTGTTGAACCTGCTGCGTTCGACGCTGCCCTCGCTTTGCGCAGGGCAGGCGGCTGCTGTCTCGGCGACGGCTCCGGCTTCTCCGCTCGCGTCGTTTTGGGTGGTCGACATTCTCCACATGGCCGGACTGTCGTTCATTCTTCTGACGCTGCTCAGGAGATATGTGCCGTTTCGATGGGTGTGGGCGGGCCTGGCATTCAGCATCGCCGTTGTCTGTCCCGTGCTGTGGAGTTGGGCCGGCCCGTCCGGGCTATATGCGCTATGGGGTGCAGGAGGGGATGTCTTCTTTCCCTTGTTTCCGTGGGTCGCCTATCCTCTGGCAGGGATGGTTTACAGTTCCCACATCTTAAGAGCGCAAAATCGAGCCGGGGTGATGAAACGAAGCGCTCAAGTCGGGGGGCTGTTGCTGACAGTCGGGGTCGCGTTGTTCTTCCTTCCTGAGATGGGCCGACTTGACGTTGGCAAGTACTATCGGAGCGGGCCTGGAGAACAGCTTGCGGCGCTGGGCTTCATTCTTGTCTGGTTGCCTGTCTGTCATGGCTTGGCGAGGGGGCGGGCGGATTCAGCCTGGCTTCGCCTGCTGTGCTTCTGGAGCCGCAACGTCACCGCTGTCTACTTCGTGCAATGGGTCCTGTTCGGCTGGGCCGTCCTATTCCTGGGCCGTAATCGTCATACGAGTCCTGTGGCGTTGGCCATAGCTGGGGTGGTGCTGCTCGTTGCCCACGTGACGGTCAAGGCATACACTGCATGGGCGAGAGCGCGGCAGAACCGACCCGACCGCTGCCCACGCGAGAGGCATAAGCCCACAGAATGCGCGTGATTTCGATGATTCGTCCGAGTCTGGTTTGCGACGGTCAGAGGCGACGCACCAGGCCGACGACGATGCCTTCGATGTGGCAGTTGTTCGTGTGGATCGGTGCGTAGTTCGCGTTGGCCGGCTGAAGACGAATGCCGTGATCTTCCTTGTAGAAGCGTTTCAGGGTTGCTTCGCCGTCGTCGACCAGGGCCACGACGAGATCACCGTTGTCGGCCACGTTCGTCCGTCGGCAAATCACGTAGTCGCCCGGCTCGATGTTCTCTTCGATCATGCTGTCGCCGGAGACCTCCAGGGCGAACAGGTCGGCCCCGAGTCCGAAACAGGATTCGAGCGAGATCGATTCGGTGTTTTCGATGGCCTCGCGCGGCAGGCCGGCGGCGACCTGCCCCAGCAGGGGCACACCCCCAGGCCGCTCGGGGTTCTCGCCCGACTCCCCTGCGTCGATCTGGTCAAGCAGGGCGTGCCCGCCTGAGGTCAGCCTCAAAGAGCGTGCCCTGCCCGGCGAGGTCGAGAGGTACCCTTTTCTTTGCAGCTCGCCGAGGTGTTCGAACACCGTGCTTCGGCTGATGGCCATCTGCGACGCCAGTTCGGCGATCGTCGGGGAATAGCGTTGACTGTCGCAGAAAGAGCCGATGAGTCTGAGGACCTCGACTTGGCGTGGGGTCAGCCCGTCGATGGGCTCTACGTATCGTATGTGCATCCTTGCTTTCCTCCAGGGCGGCTCGCGGAGCGGAGGCCGCCTGCACCATCCCGTCGGTGGGCCGGACACGCCGTACCCCCGATACCACACCTGCGATTTCGACCAGGCACAACAGCACCTTCGTCAGTGCCCCGGCCGAAGGATCGCAGAACGCCAGGTCCGAGGGTGGCCAGGTCGAGAAGTATTCGCCACCCGTTCCGAACTTGCACACCGGGTCAATCCGGTTACTTCTGTACGCGTTCATCGTTGAATCCTCAAATGCCCGTGATTCCATATCGATCCGTTCTCTGCCATGTTCTATCGACCATGCCGCCCTGAAACCCCGAACAAAAACCGAACAGAAATGGGCTCGGGTGAAGAGTTTTTCGATGGCCGTCGAGGCGCGTGCGGAAATGGAGGGAATATGGGACGGAACCCGGCCTTGGCGGGCAGATTCGTTTCCTGTGGCTGCGCCGGGGGTATTTGGCGACGTTCTCTGGCACAGAGGCGGGATTTCGGGTATCCTTTAGTGTGCGTATCGGTCACGGGCCGGTGCGGCGGTTTGACACGGAGCACGACTGGCAGATGAAAAGATTCGTCGCGACAATTCTGGTGACTGCGGCGGGCATGGCTATGGGGATCCCCGTCGGCCGGGGGGGCGACCGCGCGGCCGAGGCAGACCTGGGAGCATACAGCCGCCAGGCCACCGAGGCGGCCCGGGCCAGGCTCAACGACACGCTGGTCGTGGTCTTCTCCGGCGGGCGGCATGGGTTCGTCAAGGGACAGCGGGTCCCCCTCGATCCGGACAACTGGCGGACGGAAGCCGAGGTGATCAAAGGCAAGGTGATGGTCCCCAAGCGGTTTGCCTTGTCGGCGTTCGGCATTAAGCGACTGCCGTGGTTCGGATTTCGGATTGCGGAGAAGGGAAAGATGATCGCGATTGCCGACCTGGCAGCCAGACTCGGCAAGAAGGTCTTCACGGAAGAGCGAGGTCTGGTGATCGTCAGTGACACACCGATGACGCTCGGTGATTCGCAGTTGATCGACTCGATCATCACGCTGTTCGACACCCCGGAAAAGTTCGCCGATCCACAGATCGCCTATCGCAACATCCCCAGCCTCCGGGCATGGGGCCGCTGGGCCGAACACGTCGCGTTCACGCCGAATCAACTGTCGCTCTATGACGACCCGGAAACGCAGTGGCGGCTGATCTCACAGAAGCGATACGATGTCCTGACGCTCGGCATGCACGAGTTGGCCAGCGAACTGCCGCCGCCAGGCGTGCACCCGCGCGTCCTGT
>JAAYBA010000522.1 GCA_012719085.1 Planctomycetota bacterium | reverse complement strand
TGGGCGGTCGCGGCACGTATCTGGCCGAGAAATTCGCCGAGCGGCCCGACGTCGAGATCGCCTATCTGTGCGATCCGAACACGAGGCGATTCGCGCGGGCGCGGGAGGCGGTCGAAGAGGCGCAGGATCGCAGTCCGAAGATGGTGCAGGACTTCCGCAGGGTGCTCGACGACAAGAACGTGGACGTGCTGATCAACGCGACGCCGGACCACTGGCACGCGATGGCCTCGATCCTGGCCTGCCAGGCAGGCAAGGACGTCTTCGTCGAGAAGCCGCTGGCCCACAACATCTGGGAGGGCCGCAAGATGGTCGAGGCCGCCCGCAAATACCAGCGTGTGATCCAGGTCGGCATGCAGTCGCGCAGTGCCCCGTATGCACACAAGGCCAGAGACTACATCCGCTCGGGCAAGCTGGGCGAGGTCTATCTGGTTCGCGTCTACAACATGATGCAGCACCCCAAGCAACGGGAAGCGCTCGATGGCCCGGTCCCGGACGGCTTCGATTACGAACTCTGGTGCGGGCCGGCGCCAAAACGGCCGTACAACCCATCGCGCCAATGGCTCAATCAGTTCGACTACAGTTGCGGCCCCATCGCCGGCGACGCCGTCCACCAGTTCGACTTGGCTCGGTTTCTGGTCGGCGACCCGCTCTATCCAAGCGCCGTTTCGCAAACCGGCGCCATCCGCTCGCTTCGCGACGGAAGGGACATGCCCGACACGCAGATGGCGATGTTCGAATACGATGGGCTGACGATGACGCTCGACGCCTCGCTGTGGACGCCGTACATGAAGAAGATCCCCGCGAGCACTCGTGATTCCGACCGGTTCCCCGACTGGCCGTTCTGCAGCACGAAGGTCGAGGTCCTCGGCACGGAAGGGTTCATGGTGTTCGGCCGGCACGGCGGCGGCTGGCAGGCCTACGACGGCAACTGCGAACTGGTCCACTCGGAATTCGGCCGCCAAGGAGACAAGGAGCACCAGGACAACTTCATCGACTGCATTCGCAGCCGAAAGAGGCCGACGTCCGACGTCGAGATCGGGCACCTCTCCGTGCTGCCGTTCCACATCGCCAATATCTCGTACCGCGTCGGCAACCAACGCCTGCAATTCGACTCGAAGACGGAATCATTCACCAATTGCGACGCGGCCAACCAGTATCTCAAGCGCCAGTACCGCCCCGGCTGGGCCATCCCGGAGAGCGTATGAGTCCGTCTTTCGCGCGGATCGTTCGCTTTGCCGTTGTGATGCTTGCCGCCTGCTCTGCCGTGCAGGCGCGGTGGCTGCCGACGCATGATGTGAAGGTGCGGGTCGAGCACACCGAGATGGGCGGGCCTCGGGTCGCCGTCGAGTACGAGCTAAAGGACCCAAACATCTCGTCGGAATCGCCTGCCTACGTCTTCCTGCGCTACAGCAGGGACTTCGGCGACAACTGGCAGTTGGTCCCGATAGACGCTTTGCAGGGCAACGGCTTCGACATCGTCGAACGCCCCGGTCGCAAAGAGGTGTTCTGGTGGGGCACGGACCAGACGGTGGCGACCGATCCGGAGCAGATCGAGGTCCGCGTCCGCGCGATTGCGATGGCCCGCGTCCCGGCCGGGCGGTTCGTGATGAAGGCCCTGCCGGGCGGTGGCCGGGACGAATCGAGAAAGGCCGGTCCGGACACGAACCTGCCGCTCTACTACATGGCGAAATACGAAACGACGGTCGCGATGTACGCCGATTACCTCAACGAGATCGGTGGCGAAGGCGCAGGCTGGAACCAGCGAATGGCCCGGGCCGACCGCTGCGGCATCGTCCAGGAGAGCAACCACACCTATCACGTGGCCCCCGGCCGGGAGAACTATCCGGTCACGTATGTCTCGTGGTACGACGCGATGGGCTTCCTGCAATGGTGCGGCCTGCGCCTGCCCACCGAAGCCCAGTGGGAGAAGGCCGTTCGCGGCGGACTGTATCTCGACGGCGACCAGACCAAAGCCCAGCCGAACTCCAAACCCGAGCGTCACTATCCCTGGGGCGACGAGGCCCCGGATCAGGGCGGCACGTACTGCTGCAACTTCGACGGCGAAGACGACGGCTTCGAGCGTCTGGCGCCGGTGGGAAGCTTTCGCAAGTTCGCCAGTCCCTACGGCATCTGTGACCTGGCCGGAAACGTCGCCGAATGGACGCTCGACTGGTACTCGACCTCGTACCACGTCGGCCTCGATGGGTTCCGCACGGTCCGAGGCGGTTCGTGGATGGCTGTGCCCGAAGGCTGCGACGCCGTCACGGGTGCGACGCAACTGCCGCTGCAGGAAAGCTCCATCATGGGCTTTCGCGGCATCCGAAGCCCCGCCATCGCTCCATAGAAGCGAACTTGCCGGCCGACTCAGCGCGCAAGGAAACCACGGAACATCTCGCACAGAAGTAATGGGCCGGGCTGGATTCGAACCAGCGTAGGCTCACGCCAACGGGTTTACAGCCCGTTCCCTTTAGCCACTCGGGCACCGACCCAAACTCAATCACAACAACCGCATCCGGTCAACAGGATGCGTCTAAATGCCTCAGAAGCCAAGACTTAGGGCTGTCGTCCCAGCCGAAATCCCCCGTCGGCGACAAGAGGCAATCCAAACGACTCGTGCTTACTCTACACACAATGGACCGTCACTGCAAGAGAAATTACGTCTCTTTGCCGCCGGAAACGCGTTTCTGGGCCGACAGGAGGACGTGCCCCTCAATTGTCGGTAGACTCAAGACGCGGATCCATCGGTTCCTGATCTGTCCTCGCCGAAGCTCTGGCGGTATAATCCACATGACCTCAACCCCAGGAGATGGCATCGTGAACCAAGAGCGGTCTCTTGCAGTTGTCTTGATCTTACTGGCGTTTTTGGCCGTCGGGATATGCCGGGCACGCGATGCCACCGAATCGCCGGACGCTCTCGACCCTCCGACCAGTCCCGGCCGGGGATCCGCCGCACTTGCCGAATGGCAGTTCGAGTCGCAGCAAGACCTGCGCGCCTGGCAACCCAACGCCCACCTGGACGAACTGACGATCAGGGATGGTGTGCTGCGCGCCCGCGCGATTGACTGGGACCCGTTTCTCCTGTGTCGGGGCATCTCGTTCGAAGCCCGCCCTCAGCAGTACGTGATCGTCAGGATCCGGGCCGGTCGAGCGGGCATCGGCGAGCTGTTCTGGTCCGGCCAGTTGGAAGGTCCGTACGGAGGACTGACGGAGGCCAAGAAGCTGCGATTCACCGTTGCCGGCGCGTACCAATGGCAGGAGATCGTGCTGTTCCCCATGTGGCACACCGAGCGGGCGATCCGTCAACTTCGCCTGGACCTGTACGAGAACAGCGACTTCGAAATCGACTCGATTCGCATCAGGGAATGGGGCCGGAGCGGGCCATCGCAGGGCCTGCCCATATGGGACCTCCGCGGCGATGCAGGTACGTGGCAGGTCCACCCGAGCGCTTCGGAACTCTTCGCCCCGGCGGCCGAACTGGATGTGAGCGGAAAGACGTGGGTGACCGTAGAGCTTGCCTCGGACCGCGACGGCGTGGCCGCCGTTCTTTGGGCTTGCGAGGGGGCCCCCGGTCTTCAGACCGAAGAGTTCCCCGTGCGTGGGGACGGTCGATCGCACTTCTACAACGTGCCAATGGCGGATGTCCGTGCATGGCATGGCCGCATCGTGGCCTTCGGCATTCGTTCGCCCCAGGACGCCGCGATTCGGCTGGCCCGCATTCAGATCGCCGACGGGCCCTCCGGGCCGGGGGAACTGGCGGTCGCTTACTTCGGCTTCGAAGACGGCGTCAATCGGGCCAACCGACCGTGCCGCCTGCTGGCACAGGTCGTCAACCTCGGCGGCAGCGGACAGGGAATCCGTCAGGTCCATCTCGGTATCCCCGAAGGGCTGCGAGTCCTTTCCGAACCGGATAGACTGGGGCACCCGGGTCTCGAACACGGCGATATCGCCCGTTTCGGTTGGGAGATTGCCGCCGTACGCCCTGGCACATATCCGGTCTATCTCTCGTTCAGCGGGAGGGGACGACTGCCGCCGAACCAGACGGCGACGCTCACGTTCACCGAGGCTCCGGCGATACCCCGTGCGGCGTACGTCCCTGCGCCCAAGCCGGTCACAACCGATGTTGACGTGTGCGCGTTCTACTTCCCAGGCTGGGAATCAGACGCCAAGTGGGACTGCATTCGCAAGGTGGCCCCGGGCCGCAAGCCCCTGCTCGGCTACTACGATGAGTCCAATCCCGAGTGCGTTGACTGGCAGATCAAGTGGGCGGTGGAGAATGGAATTTCGTGCTTCCTCGTGGACTGGTACTGGGTGCAGGGGCGTCAGCAACTGACGCATTGGTTCGACGCCTACCGCCAGGCGCGATATCGCGATCTCCTGAAGGTCGCCATCATGTGGGCCAATCATAACCCGCCAGGAACCCATTCAACAGAAGACTGGCTCCAGGTCACAGGTCACTGGATCGACCGCTACTTCTCCCTTCCCGGCTACTATCATATCGATGGCAAGCCCGCCGTCTTCATCTGGGATCCCAAGGCCATCCGCACGGACCTGGGGGGATCGCACATCGTGCGGGAGACCTTTGAGAAGTCACAGGCGCTGGCTCGCCAGGCAGGTTTTGGCGGAATCACCCTGGTCGCCCTTGGGCATGATTTCTCCGAGAGCCACATCCAGGCCCTTCGGGAGGAAGGCTATTGCGCCGTGACGACCTACCACGAGTGGGGCCCCGGAATCGACGGCCAGGTGGCCCGAAGGGTCTTCTCCTATGAGGATGTCGTTCGGCAAAGTACCGAGGCATGGCAGAGCAAGCACAAGGCGGCGGACGGCCTGATGTACTATCGTCTTGTGGATACCGGCTGGGACAGTCGGCCATGGCACGGCCACAAGGCGATGGTCATTGAAGGACGAACGTCGCCTCTGTTCGAAGCACTGCTCCGCGACGCCCGGACCTTCTGTCGGACCAACGACAAGGCCCTGCTGATCCTCGGTCCCGTCAACGAATGGGGAGAAGGCAGCTACATCGAGCCGTGTACGGAGTTCGGTTTCGACATGCTCGAAGCGATTCGCAGGACCTTTGCCACAGGGCCGGCCGCCGACTGGCCGGTCAACATCTCGCCCCTGGACGCAGGGCTCGGCCCTTACGAGTTCGATGCACAACAGCCGTAGCGAATGCACCTTTCGCGGCCAGACACCAATCCATCTTGCAGCAGGACCGTCAGATGGCTTCGAGTGTTGAGGGGGGCTTCGAACTGATATTGTAGGTCACGCTGACTACGCCGGGCACGTCGCGGTGGATCTGTTCGGCAAGGGCCTGGAGAACCTCGAACGACAGCCGGGTCGGGGTCGCCGTGCGGGCGTCGACGCTGTCCCAGCAGCGCACCTCGATCTGAAAGCCGAAATCACGCTTGCCGTCCCGCATTCCGGTGACGCGATCCTCGTGAAGGATCGCCATGTACTGAAATGCCCCCGTGCCTTTCAGCAGGCGTTCGACGACGGTGGTTGCTCCGCGCACGGTCGCGATGCGTTGCGGCGTCACCTCGCCGATCACCCGAGCCGCCAGCGCTGGTCCGGGGAACGGAATGCGATCGAACAATTCGCTCTGGAGCCCCAGCGCCTTGCCGACCTTGCGGACACCGTCTTTGCGGAGCTGGATCAGCGGCTCGATAATGCGATAGCCGAAGGCCTCCTGTGGATCGATTCCCAGTTGCTCAAAGACGTTGTGCTGCCGCTTGATTCCCGCGACGGTCTCATCGATGTCCGTCAGGATTGTGCCCTGCAACAGGCACCTGGCTCGGCTTTCCCTGACGAGGCGTCCGAACACGTTGCGATAGAATGTCTGAGTGATCGCCTCGCGCTTTTCCTCCGGGTCGGTCACTCCCTTGAGCGCCGCGAAGAACTCCTCGCGTGCGTCGACCACCTCCACGGTCACGCCGAGGGCGCGGAAGAAGTTGACGACCTGCTCGGCCTCGCCCTCTCGCATCAGGCCGTTTTCGATGAAGACGGTCCTCAGGCGGTCGCCCAGGGCCCGATGTCCAAGCATCGTGACGGCCGACGAATCGACTCCTCCCGACAGCGCATTGATCGCCGTTTCATTTCCGACCGCCTCCTGGATCTCTGCGACCTTGTCCGTGATGAACTGTTTGGTGTCGAGCGTCTGTGCGGGAATCTCTGTAGTCACGTACCAATCTCCTTTGCATCTGACGATTTCAGCGGGACATCGCAGTCGGGGTTCGGCACGCGACGCCCACACACAATCCATTTGCCTGGCTCACTCCGACGGGGAACGTTCGACGAACGGCACCTGTGAGGTGCGACGGCTCGGACGGCCCCAGGAGGATCCCACCGAACCTCTGCCCCGTCAGCCGCATGGTACCGCCCAGGGGCCGGCCAGGCAATCGGTCTTTCGGCGTATTTCAGCGCTCACGCCGAGGCGAGCGTTGTCGCACAACGAACGAAGGGTCAGCGGGGCCGACTTCGAAGGAACCGGGCTCTTGAGGCGGGGATGGGGTGTTGGCCGTACAGCAGGGGGCCGACTTCGCGGGGCAGGTCGGTCTCGATGAGGTCGATGCCCATCTCCATCAGCGCGTGATACTCCCGGCTCAGGTTGCGTATGTCCGTAACATGCCGCTCGATGAACCGGCGGTCGATGTTTCGAGACGTGCCGCCGATGCAAATGGCGCCTTTGGCATGGATCATCGCGCACAATTGCGGCTCCTGCGGTGGGGTGTGGCCGACGAACGCCACGATGTGGGACCAGGGCACGCCGGTCTTATCAAACGCCTCGACCTGCGTGCCGTTCGGGATCATCACCTCCATCATGATATTCTCGTTCATCGCATAGCATCGCTTGGCGTCGGCGAAGCTATAGACGATCAGAATAACGTAGGCCTCGGCATCGTGCTCTTCGACCTTCTTCACACGGGCTTCGAAGGGCACATCCTTCTGGTCCAGCACGAGAATGGTCTTGCCTCTGGCCCATTGCAGCGCTTCGTCGAGCGTGGGGATCGAATACTCTGTAAGGACCCCTTCGGAGTCTCTCAGCCGCAATGCCTGCAATTCCTCCCACGTGCAATCCACGACACGTCCGGTTCCACTGGTCGTTCGGTCCAGCGTGGGGTCATGATGCAGCACGATCACTCCGTCTTTCGTATAGCGAGGATCGATCTCCATCATTGCGTGCGTGTGCCGCAGTGTGTCCTCGAACGTCGCGATGCAGTTCTCCGGAAACCCCTCTCGCGGCCCGCCTCGATGCGCGCTGACCAGATGAAGCGAATCGCCATCGTACCGGAGCAGCTTTCGCAAACCCTCCGGCGTCTTCGGATCGATCGTCAACATCGCCGTCTCGGCGTAGCCAATGCCCGCCCACAGCAGAAGGCAAACAGCAGCGAACAGACTCGCCCATACGTGTTTCATATGAGACCCTCAAAGATACTGGCGGGGGAACGTCCATGGCGCCCGGTATTGCGGGATAGCCAGGCGGGCGGCCTCGTCGTCGAGGATCTTCTCCGTCGTCGGGTCGAAGCGGATGGCCCGGCCCAGTCGCATCGAAAGATTGGCCAGGCAAATCGGCACGTCGATCTTGCAGTGATACTCGGCATTGCAGCTCGGCTGCTTGCGGCTGCGAACACAGTCAAGCCACTCCTGCTCGTGACCGGGCGAGGACGGAATCGACTTCTCCGGCGGCTGGGCGTCTGCCAGCATATCCCCTTCCGGAACGATCTCGTGCCGGCCGTAGTCGGAGTACAACGTGCCGTTGAGTCCGTGAAAGTAGATTCCCAGCCTTCGAGCGGGGCTGCCGCGACCGAAGTCGAAGGCAAAGCTGTTGACCAGCGACATCATCCAGGTCATCGTGAAGTTCGGGTATTGCCACACGATCTCCTGCACGTCGGGGGCGTCGCCAACGTCGCGAACGACGTAACGACCGCCGGAGCAGTAGGTGCTCTCGGGGTAGCCCAGTTCCAGCGCCCAGATCGGCAGATCGATGATGTGCGGCGCCATGCCGGGGGTCCAGCCGCCGCTGTAGGCCATAAAGGAGCAATTGTAGTAGGCGTCTCTGACGATCAGCGGATTGAACGACTGCATCGGGCCGGGACCGACCCACTGGTCCCAGTCGATCTCGGCCGGCGGAGCGCTGTTGGGCGTGTCGCCGACGCCGTTGGGGCCTTGGTTCATTACGTTGAACGTCCGGGCGACGCTGATCGGTCCGAGCTTGCCCGAGCGAATGAACTCCACGACGCGGCGGTAGTTCTCCGAGGCGTGGATCTGCGTGCCGACCTGACAGATCCGCCGATGGCGGCGCACGGCGTTGCGGACGGCGAAGCTCTCGCCGACATGAAGGGTCATGGGCTTCTGCAGGTAGATATCCTTGCCGGCCTCGCAGGCGTCGACCGCCATGCGGCAGTGCCAGTGGGGCGGCGATGCGATAATGACGGCGTCGATGTCCTTGGCCCCCAACATCTCACGGTAGTCATGGTATGGCTTGGCGGTGCCCTGGCATTGGGCCACTACCGCATCGCGCCGAGACTTCCACACGTCGCACGCGCCGGTGACGACCACATCGGCTCGGCCGGCGCAGGCGTTCAGATTGGCCCGACCCATGCCGCCGCAACCGATCAGGCCCAGACCAATCCGATCGTTGGCGCCGCCTTGACCCGCCTGGCCCAGAGCACTGGCGGGAACGTAGTAGGGAACCGCTATGCCGGCCAGACCGGCCGTGGTGGCCTGGCGAATGAAGCTGCGTCGTGATACGTGGCGGGTCTTGGACATTTTCGTCTTCTCCATATCTTGGATTTCCTTGTACGCGCCGGGCCTCTCTCGTGCGTGCGGCGAACTACCATGCGGTCATCCAGCCCAGGTCGTCCCCGACATCCACCGGCTGCGACTGCCGATTCCACCTGAGCGTCCACAAATCTTCGGCCCGTACGTACCGGACGCTCGCATCACCGAAGCAGATGTTGAGGCCGGCTCTGTGGCGCCTCATGGCATAGCATACCATGCGCGACCAGTTGCCGATATGGAACATCTGCTCCTCGGTCGCCACGCCGGCCGGTACGGGGTCACCGGAGTCGGGCCAGGCGTTGTTCCACCGCGCATCGCCGATGAAAGGGACATCCTTGATGCCCTTGACGTCGATAGCCGCCCACGTCAGGTCTGTCTGAAGCCGGTTGCCGCTGGTATCCATCGAATTCCACAGCCAGGAATTCTCGCCGAAGCTGCCGATGCCCCAGTCGGTGTCGGCCATCCATTCGGCCCCGGTTACGTCGATCTGCCAGGCATGGCGCGTATACCCGAAGAAGCTCTGGGCCTGAGCGCCGGTCGGGTTTCCCGTGGCAACCTGCGTCGCCGACGGACAAGTCCGCATCTTGTTGATATCGGCGTAGTACGGCCGCAACGAATCCATGTACGTGGTCTGGTGGGTGCCCCCGATGAACACGGGCAGCTTCGCCTCGTGGTCCTGGGCATAGAGGTGATAGCACAGACCCCACTGCTTCAGAGCCGCCATGCAGACGGTGCCTCGCACCTGCTTGCGGGCCATGTTCAATGTCGGGATCAGGATCGCCATGAGCAGGGCGATGATGGCGATGACCACAAGCAGCTCGATCAACGTGAAGCCTTTGCGGCATTCGGTCCTGCTCGGACGGGGAGCCTTGGCCATGAGGACCTCCTGATCAAATGCTGAACCGGAAATGCTCTTCACGTCGAATACGACATGCACCAGACGTGATTCTATCCGAAGCATTCCAATCGCGGCGTTCGATATCCTCTCGGAGAATTTCCAACAGCAGCCCAACGGATTCCCAGAGGAGACGGCATCTGTCTGAGACCTCCTCTTCTTGCGACCTCGAAGCGATGGTCCTCATGATTCGAACGCCTCGCGGAGGGCCGTCGTTCGATACATGCGCGGCGTTACGCCTGTGACTCTCCGAAACGTCGTCGCAAAATACTGGCTGGAGGAATACCCCAGGGCATGGGCAATGGCCGTCACACTCAGGGCCGGATCGCGCAGGAGCGCCTTGGCCCGGTGCATGCGCTGCTGCGTCAGGTACTCCCCGGGGGTCACATGAACCTCCTGAGAGAAATGCCGGTAGAACGACGTGGTGCTCAACCCCACCGCTTCGGCAATTTCATCCATCTTGAAGCACTCCTCCAACCGCCGGTCGATCAGTTCGAGAGCCTGCCGAATGGGCTTGGAGTACTGCAAACCGACCATGTTGCGACGCCGGTACAGATCCTGCCCGCGAACGACCGCCACCAGCAAATCGATCAGCGCGGCACGCACGAGGATGACGCTGTGTTCGGAGACCCCGCGGTGCTCGTCGATGAGTCTCTTGAACAGCACCGGCGTCTGGGCCGTTGCGGGAAAACAGCGATGCTCGATCCGGTTGAATTGATCGACCAACGACGCGCTCTCATCGCGGGACAGGCCGGGCAGGTTCCCCTCGGCGGGAAACTCCAACTGGACCCAGAACAACTCGCAGGGGTTCATGATGTCGTGGAGGCCGCCATGTCTCTCGCCGGGAAAGGTGATGAACACGCATCCCGGCCCCACCTCGAACAGACGCTCTCCTACCCACCAATCCACTGTGCCGTGAGCAATGTAGCAGATCTCATAGGCCCGCTCGTGGACGTGGGCGGGAAGATTCTCGACGTCGTGCACCGGTTCGGGAAAAACCGCCCAGCCCACCTGGCACAAACAAGGACTCAGGCAGGAAGCCTTGTCGATCTTCAGTCGCAGGACACCCGGGGCCGAGCCCATGAGAGCGTTATCTCCTTGTTCCTGATGAGCGGCTTGCTGGACAACACAAGATGCACAACACCAGGAAACCCTAACAGGCCGCCATCGTCTTCGTCAAGAACCACTCCGCAGGGGCAGGAACACCGGACGGTGGCTCTGATAACACTGCTGGGCGGCAAAGACCACCTCATGGGTCTTGACGGCGTCGTCGAGATTGCAGTGGGATTCCACGTCGTTTTGCAGGCACTGGACAAAGTGATCGATCTGACCCTGGAACGGGTGGTGGGATACGTCGCTGGAATCCGGGCAGATCGTCGGGATCTCGATCCAGTCTTTCTGTCCGGGGAAGGCGGCCGACCAGAGGCGGTTGTTCCTGACCGAGCCGCGATCACCGAAGATCTCGATGGGAAAGGTGTAGGGCTGAACACACTCGAAATTGACCGAGACCTTGCCGAGGGTCCCATTGGCAAATCGCACCAAGGCCATCTCCAGGCCGTCGTACTCCATCGGTGCATATTCCTGCCACGTGTTGGTTATGGGATTGTACTGATGCGTCTTGCCCTTGCGTCGGCC
>JAAYBA010000070.1 GCA_012719085.1 Planctomycetota bacterium | reverse complement strand
TGCTCAGCGAGCAGATCGCCCGCATTCTGGACAACAGTCAAAGCGGCGCTGCGGCATCGGGACGCACCCGTTCGGCACCGACGGAAGGACAGAGCACCAGGGTCCTTCCCGACGCCCGCACCAACTCCTTGATTGTCGTGGGCTCCGAGCAGAATCTCGACACAATTCGCAAACTCGTCGCGCAGCTCGACGTCGAACGGCCGACGGGGGCCGACAACGTCCACGTAACCTATCTGAAGAATGCCGACGCCAACGACGTGGCCCCGTCGCTCGAGGCGGCGCTGGCCGGCATGCGACTGACCGATGCCGTCGACGCGCGCCAACAGATCCAGGTCACCGCCGACGCAAGCACGAACGCGCTCATCATTGTGGCCTCGCCGCAGGATTTCGCCATGATCTCGCAGATCGTCGAGAAGCTCGACATCGTGCGCGAGCAGGTGCTGGTGGAGATGACGATCCTGGAGGTCAGCGAGGAAGCCCTGAAGGAATTGGGCGTGGATTGGGCGACGCTGGACGAGGCGGTCTCCAGCACCGTCCGCGGGTTCGGCCTGACGAATCTCGGTCCGCGCGTCAACTTCCTCGGCGGCGATCTCGAAGGTCTTGCAGTCGGCGCATGGCAGAGCGGTAGCACGGGGATTCAGATCGGCGCGATCCTCCAGGCCCTTCAGAAGAAGTCCGGGGTCAACATCCTTTCGACCCCACACGTGCTGACGTCGAACCATCGCAAGGCCAGAATTGTCGTCGGTGAGAACACGCCGTTCGTGGTCCAGTCACGCGTCACCGAGACCACGGACTTCCTGACACCCACGGTGATCAAGCAATACGAATACAAGGACGTCGGCATCACGCTGGAAATCACGCCGCACGTCAGCCAAAGCGGGCTCGTGCGGCTCCAGATCGACAGCGAGTTCACCAAGCTGATCGACAGCGTGACCGCCGCCTCGTCGGACACACCGACGACGGCCAAACGCAGCGCCCAGACGGTCGTCACGATGGGCAGCGGCAACACCGTCGTCATCGGGGGTCTGATTCGCGACGACAAGACCCGCGTCGTGAACCAGGTCCCGCTGGTCGGCGACGTGCCCGTGGTCGGCAACCTGTTCCGATGGCAGCGCGACCGCGTGCAGAAGACGAACCTGCTCATCTTTATCACGCCGCACGTCATGACCGACGCGCAGCAGTTGCAGGATATCACAAACACCAAGAGGGATCAGATGCTTCCTCTTCTCGAGGAAGGTCGCTGACCCCCCGCGCGGGCGGACGACACGCAGATCGCATCCATGCGAGGAGGTTGATTGGTGAACGCAGGACAGACCGAACGAACAGAGCCTCAGCAGCTCTGGCGCATCGCGCCGGAGCAGTTGAATGCGGAACTGGTGCGACGATTGCCGCTGGAGTTCCTCAAGAAACAGCATGCGATCCCGATCGTGCTGGCCGACGGCACTACGGCCGTCGCTCTGGCGGACGTTCTCAATGTCGAGGCATACGACGCGATCGTCGGCATCCTGGGTCAGGCGTGCCCGCGCGTGCGGTGTCCGGCGCCGGAGATCGAGAACGCCATCAGCCAGTGCTACTACCACGCGGCCGACGGCGAGCGGGGCCAGGATGACGAGTTCTCCAAGACCTACTCGCCCGACAGCGACGGCACCAACTCGGTGCAAACGCACGCCGAGGACCTGCTCAACATCGCGAACAAGGCACCGGCGATCAAGCTGGTCAACAAGATCGTGTTCGAGGCAGTGCACAGCCGAGCCAGCGACATTCACATCGAGCCCTACGAAACCGAGGTGAAGATTCGTTTCCGTGTCGACGGCGTTTTGCACAACGTCCTGAGCCTTGCGCGACAACAGGCCGCGCCGCTCCTGTCGCGTCTGAAGATCATGGCCAATCTCAACATCGCCGAGCATCGTCTGCCGCAGGACGGCCAGAGCCGCGTGCGGATCGGCGAGGAACTGGTCGATATCCGCGTCTCCGTCATCCCCACGGCCGGGGGCGAACGCGTCGTGCTCCGGCTGCTGGACAAAGGCCGAGGCCAGTTCCGCCTCGAAGATGTGGGCTTTGCACCCGAGACGCGGCGGGTCTTTCGCGACCTCATCGGCATTTCCCACGGCATCATTCTGCTGACCGGCCCGACCGGCAGCGGCAAGACGACGACCCTCTACGCGGCGCTGAACGAGCTGAACAATGAAGAACGCAACATACTGACCGTGGAGGACCCGGTCGAATACCAGTTGCCCGGCATCGGGCAGATGCAGATTCGACCGAAAATCGAACTGACGTTCGCCAGTTGCCTGCGCCACATCCTCCGACAGGACCCCGATGTCATCATGATCGGGGAAATCCGCGACCTGGAGACGGCGGAGATCGCCATTCAGGCATCGCTGACGGGCCACCTCGTCTTGAGCACGCTCCACACCAACGACGCGGCCTCGGCGGTCACGCGCCTGGTCGATATGGGCATCGAGCCGTATCTGATCTCCTCGTCCGTCGTCGGGGTGATGGCCCAGCGACTGCTGCGCGTGATCTGCCCCGACTGCAAGCAACCCTGGCAGCCACAGAACGCCGAGCAGATCAACGCCGAACTGGGCAGGCTCGTGGACGGTCATCCTCAGTTGTACAAAGGCGCCGGCTGCGAGAATTGTCTCCAGACGGGCTACATGGGACGAGTCGGAATCTTCGAGCTGATGCTCGTCGATGACCAGATCAAGGACCTCATCCTCCAGCGTCGCGGCGCGCACGTCATCAAAGACGCCGCAGTCGCCAAGGGAATGACGACACTCCGCCAGGACGGCCTGCGCCGCGTCGCCGACGGCGTCACGACGCTCGAAGAAGTCTACCGCGTCACGCAGGACAGCGTCCACGGCGGTACGGAGGGGGACCCGCATGCCAACCGTTGAAGAACAGATCCAACCACAGATCGAGAGGACCGCCATTGCGGCCCGTCCGGCGACTGCGCCGCGCCGCATCCATCGGGCCCAAGGGCACGACCTGCTGCGACGGGTGGGCACGAAAGACCTCGGCCGTCTGGCACGGCAGTTGTCCACGCTGCTGCACGCCGGAATGCCGCTGGTCCCGGCGCTGTCGGCCCTCGTCGAGCAGATGCAATGCGTGCCGAAGAAACGCGGCGTCCGCTGGGGCCACTCGACCGAACCACTGGCGCCCATTGTGGAGCGCGTTCGCGACGACGTGAACGCCGGCAGCAGTCTGGCCGAAGCTCTCGGCCGGCATCCAAGCCTGTTCTCGGCGCTGTTCGTCAACATGGTCGCGGCCGGGGAGGCCGGCGGCGCTCTCG
>JAAYBA010000521.1 GCA_012719085.1 Planctomycetota bacterium | reverse complement strand
GTTGGCCACCGTATAGCTCGAGCCGTCGCCGACCTGAGACATGTCGATCGTGAAGTTCTGCGTCGACTGCCCGCTCTGATCGCCTTGCAGCAGTTGAATTTGATTGATTGAGCCGATGTTCATTCCCTGATCCTGAAGCAGGTTGCCGAACGCGCCGGAACCAGCCAACAGGATGAGAATGATCGAACACGAAACACCCCTTCTAACCATTCCTGGACTCCTTTCAACATGGGTGGTCTTCACTCCGTTTCGGAGGGCCGATCACGTGTCGGCCGTCCCAACACACCCTTCTGTCCGAACCGCTGGATGGCAGTGCCTTCGTCTTCTGCGTCTGCCGACGTTGGCCCTCCAAGGCGCCGGTCGGGATCGGACGCAGGTCGAAGAAGCCCCCTGATCGAGGCCCGCCGCTCGAGAAGAGCCTGATCACCATGAACGTTGCGGCAGGCCTGACCAGAGGGCTTCGCGGCATCCTGTCCGATCCCTGCAGCACGCCTCGCAGGAGCTATCCATCCAACGACGATGGCGCTGCGGTTCGGCGACGGCAGACTCGGCAGGACCCACGTACCATCCTACCGATTGACTACTGCAGGACCAGCGCTCCCTGCGCCTGCGAGCCGGTAACCGACATGCCCGTCAGGATGATGGCGGCCGAGCCGGGCTCGCCCACCAGATCCGAGGTCTGCATGCCCATCACGGTCGTCGTCTCCTGCAGATCGCCCAGGGCGTTCGTCCCGCTCTGGCCGCCGTTGAGCACGATCGTGTGCAGCGCGCTGGCCCCGCCCACGCCGTTGGCCCGGGACAGGCCCTGCAGGGCCGACAGATCGAGCGTGCCGCCCTGGGCCTTCGCGTCAACGCAATCGCCGATGTTCTGCCACTGGCCGCCGGCGATGTCCAGGCCCTGGCTGGCGCCGATCTCGGCGCACTCGCCACAGGCGTTCAGGGACTGACCGATCGAGCCGAAGAACGACTCGGCGGCGATGCCCACGATGCTCTGCTGATTGTCGACGATGAGGTTCTGAAGAGACTGGGCCGTCTGGCTGCCCTGGTCCAGTTGAATGGCGTTCGTCGCCCCGATGGCGGTGATTTGGTCGTGCAGGGCGCCCGCAAAGGCACCGCTGGCAACGATACTGACAACGATCATGGAAGATGCGATTGTTTTGAACATCGTTCAGACTCCTTCTGCTACGGATTGTTCACGTTGTTTCAGATCGCCGATATCCATTCGGCGATCGCAATGCACGATGACAAGCGTTCCTGATTTGCTGAGAGGCGACCTCCTTTCTCTTCCTCTCCTCGTTGTGCTGTTGGTCTGCCGCTGCATCCGGGCTGACTTGTCCGCCACGCGACGGGCTCGCCGCCCGATCATGCCGGACGCCCGATTCCGTGTCGCAGGGACAAAGCCCTCTGATGCAGGCACGCCGTGTCCCGAAGGAGCCTGAACCAACGCGGTCTGTTCCGGCAAGCCTGATCAGAGGGCTCTTAGGTCATTCTGTGGACAAGAACGAGGTTGTCGCTTTGCTAACACCCAGAAGCTAAGAAGCCACACATCAGCGTCCTCTCCAGACCCGTCCGATGAGCCCTCCGTAAGAGCGATTGCCAATTCCCCTGCGATTCACGGCCCCGGACACGAGCGGCAGCGGGCCCTCCGGCAGCCAAGCCTCGGACAAATCCGAATGCGGCCTGGCTGCCGAACGACGGCCCGACAGAAGTCTCATGAGACTAATACTGGCCGGCGCTGAAATCCGCGCCGCCAGCGACCTGCGTGCTGCCGCCAGGACCGCCGCCGACAGCATCATACAGGCTCACGCCGATCCCTTGCACATTGGCGCTGCCGCCCCACGGGGTAAACGTCAACTGCGTCTGCACGCCCAGGAACGTCTGGAGACCGAGGGCCGAACCCTGCCCGCCGATCTTCGTGACATCCTGCGTCATCACGGCGCCGAGATCCTGGTCCTGATAGCCGACGGCCGGAATCTGCGTCTGGCCGGCCCAGCCGATCGCGTTCTGATCGACGTCGAACACGCCGGCCATGCCCACGGCCCCGGCGCTCTGAAGCAGCGCCGCTGTGGTGCCTTGGTACGCCGTCGTGTGCGTCGGTGCGATCGTACCGAGCTGCGAAAGATCCATCGTCAACGCGCTGATGTTGCCTGCGGCCCCGTCGCCGAGGACGGTCACGCCGTTGGTCCCGAGCAGAGCCCCACCTTGGTTCTGCCACAGGCCGAACGCCGGCGTCCCGGCTGCCATGAGCAGCAGCAGCGCAACTGATACTGCAAATCCTTTGAACATCTTGCGAACTCCTTTTCTTGGGTTCCTCGATTGTCGTCACTTCACCGGCCGCCTCGATCCGATCGCCCCACGGAGACCCTGCCTCCGTCCGATCCGGCCGAAACAACCCGACACAGTGCAATGGGGAGCCCCGGGGCCCATTGCCCTGTCACGATCCGAAGATCGCTTCAGGGCTCCCCGCCCATTCCTCGACAGACTCCGTCGTCTGACAGGTCCGCCCGATTTACAGGGCCTGCTGCGACTGAACCGTCTGCACGGTCATCGTGCCGCCGACCGAACCCTGCGCGCCGGGCTCGCCGTACAGCGTCGAGGTCTGCATCCCCATGATGGTCGCAGTCTCGGTCATCTGTCCGGAAGCGTTGTTCGCATTCTGATCGGCGTTCAGCACGACCGTGTGCAGCGCATCGCCGTAGCCGGCGCCGCCCGCCTTGCTCAGCACCTGACCGACGTCAAGGGTCAGGCTCTGTGCCTGCGCCTTGGCGCCGACGCCCTCGGTCACCGCCTGCTCCTGCTGGTTGCCGATGAGGAGCTCCTGGAGCACGCCCACGTTGCCGCAGTAGCCCCATGCGGTCGCGGCTTCGCCGACCGACGCGAACAGGTTCTGGCCGGCCAGCGTCCCGCACATGCCCGTGGCGCACTGCGAATTGTCAACGACCAGGTTCTGCTGCGAGCTGGCCTGCTGATCGCCCTGCAGAAGCTGCAGTGCATTGTTCAGACCGATTCCGGTGAACTGCTCGTGGAGCAACTGAGCGGAAGCGCCCGCGCCGATCACCAAGACGAACACCATCGAAGCTGCAATCACTTTCGACATTTTCAGACTCCTTCTATTCCGTGTTGTTCACTCCTTTTTGGACCGCCGACGACGTATCGGCGATCACAACACACGTGTACTGCCAAATCCCTTTGCCCGATCCTTGGGCCCGTCACCTCCTTTCCCCCCCCGGGATCTCTCAACCCAGACTTCCTGTCCACACTGTTTCTCCGGAGACAATCATTCGCCACACCGTGGTCGATCGATTACGGAAACGCCATGCGATAGAGATCCTGACTGACCTCCGCCCCCGTCACTCGGTCCGGCGTCGGTTCCGTCAACGGGACGTATTCCTCTTCCGTCATCGCGGCCGCCTGCGGCCGGGCCGCCGCGACGGGCATCGCCACCGCCTGCGGGGCCGTGCCGTTCGGGTTCGAGACGGCCGCCGCCACCTGCGGACGCACCCGGATCCGGTCGTACAGCGCCGCCGGAATCCGCCGACGGTCCAGCATCTCCGGGCAGTACCGATAGCCCGTCGCGCTCATCACCGCCTCGCCTTTACCCTCAGTCACGCCTTTCGTCCGCCCGCCCAGAAGACTCAGCGAGTAATTCGTCTGACTGTACCCGCCCCCGCCGCTGAGGCTCGTCGTCGCGCCGACGGTCACGCCCTTCATGCCGCCCGAGATCAGCAGGATGTCCACGTCCCACGGCAAAGCCTCGGCGACCGCCGCGTTATAGACCTGATCCCAGTTGCGATCGTGGTCGCCTTCGAGGCTCATGCGTCCCACGTAGGCGTAGCCTTCTTCTTCCAGCCGCAGCGGATCGATGTAGCTGTCGATGAACACCAGCAACGGCTTGCCATCGGGCCGACGGTCGCGAATCAGCGAATTGGCGATGTCGAATCCCCGCCCGTGGTGCGACTTGTCCGGGCCGCCGAACAGCTTGCCGACCCCGTTGAGCACCCCGCCGAGCAGCTTGATCGGACCGGTGTACGGCAGCGACCGGAGAATGCCGCGAACCTCGCGCATGTCGTCCTCATTGGCCGGGTCGAACACACGCTCGTACACCCGGTCGTGCGACGTCGGACCGTTGGGGAAATACGCCTTGATCGTCCCCCAACCGCCGTGGTTCCACATCGGCAGATACGGCGGATAGGTCGTCAGCGGCGGAACCCGTGACTTGTAGTTCGAATTGCTCACCGGACTGAACAAGAGCACTGACGTCGAGCCGCTCGTCGCCCCCTCCGCGTACGATGACGCCGAACCGCCCCCCGCCCAGGCGACGGAATCCGAGGTCGCCGACGAAACGGCGTTGCCGCCGCCAATCGCCTGCGTGTTCTGGATCTGAGACGGATTGCTCTGCACCGCCGTGTTCATATAATACGTGTCGGTCGTGCCCTCCCCCGGTGCGGCCAAAGACATGAGCACAACGGCAATCAATACAGCACTGAGTCTTTTCATCATCGTTCTCCTTAACCATCACCCTTCTATCCGTATTCGGCGCAAACCGTCGGGGCACCCTCTGGACATTCGAGAGCCAGGCCCTCGTGTTTCCCATACGTCCTGCTTGCGCAACATCGAACCATCACCCTGCGCGCGAGGCCATTGCCTCGCGCCGTCACTGGCGAAACACCCTCCAAGCGTTTCCGCGAGTGTCACCGGCCGTCGCTCCCGTCGCCGCGCGTCCGCGCACCGGAGGCCGATCGGCCTGGCCCGAGGGCACCGCCCTCGCGACCGTATTTCAAGAGAAGCACCCTCCAAGCGTTTCCGCGAGTGTCATCTCCTCCACCCGGCTCGTCGCAACGGCCGGGGCCTGTCTGCGTTCAGATGCTCACCCCCTTCCCGGCGGTCCTTCAGGGCGACGTGACGCGACCGTGACACGAACGGACGCAACGCCGCCGGACCCACACAACCATATCGGGATGAAAAAGCCGGTCTGCTGGCGCAACGCCAAACCACGGCGAGCGAGGATCGGGTCGTACGACCCTTGAGTGGGACGGGTTCCGGACCATCCTCCTACCGAAGGACATGCCGGCCGCTTTGAAATGAGCGGGGATAACAGTCCCTGTCCTTAGCACACGCACAGCATCCATGCTTCGTACCCTGTCAAACCCCGCACCGTTTGAACACAATACGAATGAGCCTACTGTTTTCGCCCAGTCTATGCTTATGGGACGTTTTGTCAAGAACAAAATCTCCCTTCCACGCTTTTTTCCAACCGAATCGATGTCACCACTGCTCGTCGCTCCCCTCGGCTTCGCTCGGGGCAGGCTCTGCTCGCAGCTCGCGGGCCCTTCGGCCCGTGGGAGCGCGTAGGGTGCGCACCGCACACCAACCCAACTCGCCGCAAGGCAACGACCGGTCTGGATATCTCACCGCGGTCGTGATACATTGGAATCGTGATTGTCGGACAGGTTGAACGTTAACCGAGATGGACAAGGGATGATTGGCATGAAAGCACTGAACGCAACTCTCTTATTGGCGATGGCCCTTCTCGTTCCGGCCCGCGCCGCGAACCCGCTCTTCGAGGGCTGGTATGCGGACCCGGAAGGCATCATCATCGGCGATGAATACTGGATCTTCCCGACCTATTCGGCGCCGTACGATCAACAACTCCACTTCGATGCCTTTTCGTCGAAGGATCTCGTAACCTGGACCAAGCACGAGCGCATCATCGACAACCACGCCATCTCCTGGCTGCGCCGAGCGCTGTGGGCGCCGGCGATCGTGCAAAAGGATGCTAAGTTCTATCTGTTCTTCGGCGCCAACGATGTGCACGAAGGCGAGATCGGCGGCATCGGCGTCGCGGTGGCCGACCGGCCCCAGGGACCTTACAAAGATCTGTTAGGCAAGCCCCTGATCGGGAAGATCCACAACGGGGCGCAGCCGATCGATCAGTTCGTCTTTCTGGATACAAATGGCCAGTACTACATGATCTATGGCGGCTGGTCGCACTGCAACATCGCCCGGATCACGAGCGACTTCACCGGGTTCACCCCGTTCGACGACGGCACGGTCTTCAGAGAGATCACGCCCGAGGGCTATGTGGAAGGCCCGGTCATGTTCCTCCGCCGGGGCAAGTACTACTTCATGTGGTCGGAAGGCGGCTGGGGCGGGCCGCACTACAGCGTCGCCTACGCCATCGCCGATTCGCCCCTCGGGCCCTTCAAGAGGATCGGCAAGGTCCTCCAGCAGGACCCGAACGTCGCCACCGGCGCGGGCCACCACTCGGTCATCCACGATACGCAATCGGATATCTGGTACGCCGTCTACCACCGCCGTCCTTTGGGCGAGACCGACCGGAACCACCGCGTGACCTGTATGGACCGAATGGACTTCGATGACAACGGATTCATCAAGCCCATCACCATCACCCACGAAGGCGTCGAGAAAAGAACGCTTCCGCCCGCGAAGAAGTGATCGATGCG
>JAAYBA010000008.1 GCA_012719085.1 Planctomycetota bacterium | reverse complement strand
GTTTGACAGGGGGCGGGCGTCTGCTAAAATGCACGGTTTCTAATCCGGAAACTGCATAGAGAGTCCGACTATGAAAAGCTTCATGGCCAAGAACAACGAAGTCGAGCAGAAATGGCTGCTGGTGGACGCCGAGGACGCGATTCTCGGGCGGATGGCCGCCAAGATCGCGCCGATTCTGATGGGCAAAACCAAGCCGACCTATACGCCCCATGTGGACGTGGGCGACTATATCGTGGTCGTCAACGCCGAGAAGGTGCGGGTCACCGGCAGGAAGGCCGAACAGAAGGAATACGACTGGTACACCCACCATCCCGGCGGGCACAAGTACGCCAGCTTCGCCGAGATGATGCGCAAGAAGCCGGAGCGTGTAATCGAACTGGCGGTCCGAAGGATGCTGCCGAAGAACAAGCTGGGCCGCAAGATGCTCAAGAAGATGAAAGTCTATCGTGGCCCGGACCACGAGCACCAAGCCCAGCAACCCGAGCCGATCGAACTGTCCTAAGCGGAACCTTGAACCATGACCGAAAATCACGCTGAGAACCTGAACGTCCAAGTCCACACTGAAGCCAAGAAGGCCGAACCGAAGGTCGTTGTGGGTTCGGGCAACAAGAGCAATGAGAAGTACGGCTACTGGTGGGGCACCGGCCGGCGCAAGACCGCCATCGCCCGGGTCCGAATCCGGCCCGGCAGCGGAAAACTCATCGTCAACAAGAAGGAATTGAACGATTTCTTCGCCCGCGAGCAGGACCGCAAGGCGGTTGTCGCGCCGCTCAAGAGCGTCCATGCCGAGAAGGCATTCGATGTGTTCGTCAATGTCAAGGGCGGGGGCACAACCGGCCAGGCCGGAGCGGCCCTGCTGGGCGTGGCCAGGGCCCTGAGGAGCTACGACGAGAATTACATTCAGGCCCTGCGTGACGGCGGGCACCTGACACGCGACCCGCGAATGGTCGAGAGGAAGAAGCCCGGCCAATCGGGTGCACGGCGGAGGTTCCAGTTCTCCAAGCGTTAGAAGAAACCTTCGATTCATCGCTACCAACAGCCGCCGAGAGACGATCTTGGCGGCTTTTTTTGTGGGGCGAGCGTACTCGCTCGCCGGTTGAGAGCCATCGGCATCTGAGTCGTGCGCGGACGCACGACCTACGGGAGGACAATTTATGATTCGAGTCGCCATCATCGGCGCCAGTGGGTACACCGGCGCCGAATCCATCCGCATCCTGTTTCGCCACAGCCAAGCCGAGCTGACCTACCTGACCGCCCTGCCGGAAGAGTGCGGGCCGGTCGAGGAGGTCTTTCCGGAGTTTCGCGGCCGCTGCGGGCTGGCCATCGAGCCGCTGGACCTCGACAAGCTGTCGCAGTTGGCGGACGTGGCGTTGTGCTGCCTGCCGCACAAGGTCTCGATGGGATTCGTGCCCAAGCTACTCGATGCCGGTGTCAAGGTGATCGACTTCAGCGCCGACTACCGCATCAAGGACGTAGCTGTCTACGAGAAGTTCTATCAGCCACATACCGATCCGGCCAACCTGGCCAAGGCGGTCTACGGCCTGCCCGAACTGTTCCGCGAGCAGATCAAAGGCACGAACCTGGTCGCCAACCCCGGCTGCTTCCCCACCGGTGCAATCCTGGCAATCGCCCCCCTGCTCAAGGAAGGCCTCATCGAGACCGACTCGGTGATCGTCAGCTCGGTGACGGGCGCGTCCGGGGCGGGCAAGAACCCATCGAGCAAGTTCCACTTCCCGAACATGAATGAGAACTTGTTTCCTTACGGGATCGGGACGCATCGGCACATGCCGGAGATGGAGCAAATCGCCGGCGAGCTGGCCGGCTCCGAGGTCAATATCCTCTTCCAGCCACACGTCGGACCATTCGATCGCGGCATCCTGTCGAGCGTCTACGCCCACCCAGCCAAGGGCCTCAAGAACGAGCAGTTGCTGCCGCTGTACAACGAGTTCTACAAGACCGAGCCGTTCGTCCGCGTCTGCAAGACCGCTCCGGCCGTCAAAGACGTCGCCGGCTCGAACTACTGCCACGTCTTCCCGGCGCTGGTCAAAGGGCAACTCGCCCTGTTCTCGGCGATCGACAACCTCGTCAAGGGCGCTTCGGGCCAGGCGATCCAGAACATGAACATCCTGTTCGGCATAGACGAGATCATGGGACTCAAGTAGAGCAAGAGGCGGATGGCTGGAATGCGCACGGGGATACTGAAAATCGCGACCTGCCAGTTTGCGGTCGGCCCGTCGATCGAGGAGAACGCCGAGGCGATCTGTGGCTTCCTTCATCAGGCCAAGGACGCAGGCGCCGAGGTCGTGCACTTCTCCGAATGCGCGCTGAGCGGTTACGCAGGCACGGACTTCGCGAGCCTTGACGACTATGACTGGCCACTGCTGCGGGCCGAGACGCAGAGGATCATGGCTCTGGCCGGCCGGCTGGGGCTCTGGGTCGTGCTCGGCAGCACGCACCCTTTGACCGCGCCGAACAAGCCTCACAACTGCCTGTACCTGATCGACGCCGAGGGGCGGATCACCGACCGCTACGACAAGCGGTTCGGCACGCCGGGCGACGTGGACTATTACACGCCGGGAGACCGGTTCGTCACCTTCACGCTCAACGGCATCATGTGCTCGCTGCTGATCTGCTTCGACCTGCGTTTCCCCGAGCTCTACCGCGAGTTGTACAAACAGGGCGTACAGTGCATCTTTCAGTCGTTCTACAACGCCCGCCAGGACGGCCCAAGCGTGCACACGCACATCATGCGACAGACGATGCAGTGCCACGCCGCGACGAACTTCTGCTGGGTGAGCATGTCCAACTCCAGCGCCTACTGCAGCCCCTACCCATCGTGTTTCATCGAACCGGACGGCGTGATCGTCGGACAACTGACCGACAACGAGCCGGGAATGCTCGTCAGCACCGTGGACCTGGCCCGGGAGTTCTACGACCCGATGAAAGACTTCCGCGACCTGGCCCTCGCCGGCCGCCTGACCAACGGCCCCGGCCCAATCGACGACTCCCGATCCAGGAACACGACAAGCCTGTGACAACCGTGCTGCGATAGGGCCTTTCGCCGCGAACGAATTACTGCTACAATGGGAAGTGATGGATTGTGTCTATTCCGGACCAGGATAATGATCGCAAGCACACCCGAATTCGAAGATTTCTGCAGAAGACAAATGGCCGACACGACGCTTTCGTACGCGCAGGCGCGCCGGATCTATGAGTCGCTCCACCGGGAGGCCCTGGCCCTGGGGGCTATCAGTTCGGCCAACATCTGGGACGGCTTCGAAGTGGACTTGCGCGTGGCCAAGGCAATCAACGGGATGCTGCC
>JAAYBA010000520.1 GCA_012719085.1 Planctomycetota bacterium | reverse complement strand
TTCGGGCACGGATTTGGATTCGGGCAGAGCCCCGGGCACGGATTGGGGACGGGGCACGGGCTCGGGCATGAGTTCCAGCTCGACGAGTACGTCACACTCACAAATGTGCTTGAGTAATGCCCTCCGATGTGACAGCCCCATGCCGTCGTGCCGAACGCAAAAACGAGCAGAAGCAGAAATGTATATTTTTTCATGCGATATCTCCTTGTAGCGGTGTAATCTTCTCTCCCGCCATGCGGGCCTCTCCATAGGCCGGCCCAACGGGCGAGTGCGATTCCGCGCACTCGATCGACCCGATCCATACGCGATATCTGATCGGGTGACATCGTGTTTGTCTGGTGGCGGCTCCTGGGTCGCGGACCTCGTTGCGAACAACAGACCCCTTCCAGGGGGCTGTCGGCACGAAGCTATATCGCCATCAAGTGTTGTGCTTCGCCCACTGCCGGGACGTCCAGGACGTGAGACAGCCTGCCGCAGCCGGACTGTCTTCGGTCACTGTGAGACGGTGACTGAGTTGAGACGGCTCTCATCGGTGGGACGGCGCAAACCAGAACCATCGCCTTGGTGGTCAGCCTCAGCCGTGGGTCGTATCACGGACCCACGGCCGGGCCAGATTCTTGCACCATTCTCACACGATGAACCGCATTCCCGTTCCTGGGACGTCTCGACGACTACCGGGGGCCGAAGTTGCCCCAGGGATTCGGACAGCAATAGGAAACCTCGCGGCCGCCGAAGGTCTTGTAGCAGCCCCAGTCCATGCAGCCGATCTGGCCCTGCTTGGAGATGGCCCCTTGGCAACTGTCAACGTCCACCTTGCAGAATCCGGTGCAGGGGCTCGAATAGAGCAAGCCGGTTTGACCTGAGAAGCTGCCCCCGACGACGGCTCCCGCGGTGATGCACGGTGTCGGGCATGGGTTGGGTGTCGGGCACGGTGTCGGCATCGGGCAGAAGGTGCCTTGAACATTGCCGATTCCAAATCCCCATGCACTGGTGCTCATCGCGAGCACCGCCAGCAACAATGCGTACTTCTTCATCTTTCTACCTCCCTGTAAACAGACATTCCTTTTTCATCAGAGCGCGACCCTCTCCAGAGGGCCGCTCCGTCCGGACGCACCTGAACCATCCATGCGGGCGCGCATCGATATGACCTCATCCTATACGATGACCCTGCGCGGAGACGGAATGCATGTGAGAACAGGACTGTTGCGGAGAAGTGTGGCCCCTTCAGCATCCCTGCCTCCGTGCCCGAGTATCGACTCCAACCGACACCCGCGTCCTCCATACCGCGCGGCCCCGTCGTTGTCAAGAGAAAACTGGACGTTCTGTGCTACAATTTGCCGATATCGCCGCGTCGCGCGGCATCGTCGGTTGCAGGGGAGCGCTTCCCATGCGGGCGCGATTGTGGTAGTCTGTATGCCGTTGGGCATCGTGTGACGGTGCCGATTCCGAATTGCCAGAGATCGCAAGTCCGATGACCGAATGCCGGGTATATGAGAATCCAACAGAAGGCCATGATGGTGAGGGTTGCTTGAAGCGGCCAGTCTGGCGGGTCCGGCGTCGCTTCCTGATTCATATCGGCGTTGTCCTGTTCCTGGGCCTTGGCGGTTTTGCGGTGGTACGTCAATTGACGCATGTGCCGCCGTCTCCGGACGGTCGCTATGGCTGGACGCTTTACTTCCCCGGCCCATCTCCTGGCGCGGCGTTCAAGACCGCTCCGGGCGATGACATCCGACGATTGCTCGACCTGCTTCTGGTCGATTCGGGGGCCGACTGGCATGGCGTTCTGAAAGAAACCGGAGCGATTCGGGTGGCGCTGTCGCATGTTACGCCTGCCCCGCTCGGCGTTCAGTTGTTGTGGCGGTTCTGGGGGCCCCAGGGATCGCCGGTGCCGGAGAACATCGGTCAAACGCTTCTGGCCGTGCAGGTGCGCGCCACGTCGAATGAGCGACCGAGGTACGAGATCGTACGGCTCGGGCCGCACGGAACCGAGACCGTGATCGGGGCGTTCGACGAGTACGAGGGCGCCCAGGACGCCGTTCTTGACGATCTGGCCGAGGTGATGGAGACTGTTCAGGCCAAGTCCACATCCTGGTGGAATGGCTGATTTGGCGAACGCCGCCCGGTCGCATAGACGGCTTCGGCAGAGGAGAACCACTCATGAGCGCAACATCTGTAGGGGTCCGTTGGGCGATCGTTCTTGTTCTGGTGACGACGGCGATTGTCGGGACCACTGCCGCCAGCGTGGCCTCGGAACCGATACGGCTTTGCGTCGCCGAGTCGGGCCGTTACCTCGTGCACGCGGATGGTCGGCCGTTCTTCTACCTCGGTGACACCGCATGGGAGTTGTTCCATCGGCTCGACCGGGAGGAGGCGGAGCGCTATCTGGCCAATCGGGCTGCCAAAGGTTTCACGGTGATTCAGGCCGTGGTCGTGGCTCAGTTGGGCGGGCTGGCCGATCCGAATCCCTACGGTGCCGTGCCCTTTGCAGACAAAGATCCGGCCCGGCCCGACGAGGCCTATTTCACACACGTGGACTACATCGTCGAGAAGGCCAATGAAGTGGGTCTGGTCGTCGGCATGCTGCCGACGTGGGGCAGCTACTGGAAGGCGGGATCGGGCATCTTCAACGCCCAGAACGCCAGGGTGTTCGGACGCTTCCTGGGCCGGCGCTACAAGGACAGGTCGATCCTCTGGATTCTCGGAGGCGACGAGAACGTCCGCAACGACACCGAGAGGGCGACCATCGAGGCCATGGCGACGGGGCTTCGCGAAGGCGACGGCGGCGTGCATTTGATGACGTACCACCCGCGCGGCCCCGGCCTGTCGTCCGACTATTTCCATCAGGCCGAGTGGCTGGACTTCAATATGGTCCAGTCGTCGCACGGGGCGCGGGACCACGACAACGGCTTGTTCGCCGAGCACGACTATCTATTGGAGCCGGTCAAGCCGACCCTCGACGGCGAGCCGCGATATGAGGGTATTCCTGTCGGTTTCTACAATGCCGGTGTGGACCGCGAGTTTCGGTTCGATGACTACGACGTCCGGCAGGCGGCCTACTGGTCGCTGCTGGCCGGGGCGTGCGGGCACACCTACGGGCACAACAGCGTCTGGCAGATGTGGCAGCCGGGGCGCACGCCGGTGATCTGGGCGTCCACGCCGTGGCATGAATCGCTCGACTGTCCCGGTGCGACGCAGATGGGTCACGTCCGCCGGCTGTTCGAGTCGCGTCCGTTTCAGAAGCTCGTACCCGACCAGTCGATGATCCTGGACGGACCGACGTACGGAGGCGCCAAAATCCGCGCCGCCCGCGCAAACGACGGCTCTTTCGCCTTCATCTATTCGCCGCGCGGCGAGCCATTTACGCTTCGCGTGAACGTGATCCGCACCTCGATGATCCGGCAGACGTGGTTCGACCCGCGCGATGGGAGCGTCCGGCCGCTGCACACCACCGATACGCCCGGCTTCCAGACGTTCGTGCCGCCGACGCGGGGGCGGGGCTGCGACTGGGTGCTCGTCCTCGACGACGCGACCGCGAAGTTCCCGCCGCCGGGGCGGTCGGAGTGATCGGCCATGCCTGCGATGGACTATGAGCGGGTCGCCCGCTTCTACGACAGCTACGTCCAGACGGACACGGATGTCCCGTTCTTCCTGCGGGAAGCGAAGAGGGCCGCCGGGGCGGTCCTGGAGCTGACGGCCGGCACCGGACGCGTCTCGATTCCCTTGCTGTTGGCCGGCATCGATCTGACGTGCGTGGACGGTTCCCCGGCCATGCTCGATATCCTGCGTGGCAAGCTTCGAACGGAAGAACTCTCGGCGGAGGTAATCCAGGCCGATCTGTGCGAGCTGTCGCTGGACCGGCAGTTCGATCTGATCTTCATCCCCTTTCATTCGTTTGCCGAAATCACAGAAACCGCCGGGCAGCATCAGGCTCTGTTGCGAATTCACGATCATCTGTCGGATGACGGGCGGTTCATCTGCACCCTGCACAATCCGCCGGTACGCTTGCAGTCGGTGACGGGGCGGCGACGCGAGCTGGGCAGTTTTCCGCTTCCGGACGGCAATATGCTCGCCTTGTCATCCGTGGAAAACTACGATCCCGTGTTCAAATCCGTGAGCGGCAGCCAATTCTATGACGTCCGGCGCTGGGATGGCTCTCTTCTGGCCGGCATGACTGTGGACCTTCACTTCTGTCTGCACTCGCACTACGACTTCCAATCGCTGGTGGAAGCAGCGGGCTTCGTCCCGGTCCATCTATATGGGGACTATTCCCATGGTCCCTTCGAGCCCCAGACGAGTCCCTTCATGATCTGGGTCCTGCGGAAAACACGAGCGGAGACGATGTAACATGGCCGAACAGCGATATCCGGAACCGACGGTAGGGGCGCTGATTTTCAACGCCCAGGGACAGCTCTTCCTGATGCGCTCGCACAAGTGGCGGGGCAAGTGGGTCGTTCCGGGCGGACACATCGAGCTGGGCGAGACGATGGAGCAGGCCCTGCGGCGCGAGATCCGGGAGGAGACCGGCCTGGAGATTCGCGACATCGAGTTCCTCTGTTTCCAGGAGTTCATCCACGACGAGCGGTTCTGGCGGCGCCGGCACTTTGTCTTCTTCGATTATGCCTGCCGGACCGATTCGACCGAGGTGGTCCTCAACGACGAGGCGCAGGACTACGTCTGGGTCGATCTCGACCGGATCAGCGAATTGCCCGTCGAGCACTACACCGCCGTCGCCATCGACAAATACCGCGAGCGAAAGAGCTGATTA
>JAAYBA010000519.1 GCA_012719085.1 Planctomycetota bacterium | reverse complement strand
GGCCAGATGTCACTGACGAGGTCCAGCGGACCGAATGCGGATGTGAGGGCCTGCCGCGCTGCCGTCAGGCTGCGGTCGTCGGACGCGAGGATGCCGATGATGATCTTGACTGGATTGGGCTCCTTGAGTTCCCACATAGGATACGGCGATCACCCCGTCTCACCGGCTGTGTCCCGGTTGGGTACCCTCATCGTCCAGGCTCATGTCGGACGCGGCCGGGTCGGCATTTGTTGCCAGGGTCCTCATCTGCAGCTCGCTCTTCGGGGCCTCATAGACATCCGCAGTTGCACCGTACCGCTTGATTGTCTCGGCCCGTATTTCGTCCATGATGACGGCGAGGTGCTTTGTCGGATCGATCCGATTACGGCGCGTCTTCGGATCGGGGTAGGCTTTGCGCAGGATCGCCCCCTTCTCCCATTCTCTTGGTTGGATCTCGACGTGCACGCGCATGCGGTGTTTGTCCATTGCGTTGAGAGTGGGAACCGGACAGAGCCAGGGCTCGCCATCGGGGCAGTCGGCCATGCCCGGCACAAGCCACGGCGTGATCGAGCCGGTGTCGAACCCAATGTCCAGATGCCTCTTGACCATCGTCACGATGACGAATCCACCTGTGAACCACAGACCGCGGACGGCTTCCCCCGCCTGACGCGCCACCTGTCGGGGCCGGCCTCCGAGACTCCGGATCGTCTGATCCAGATACAGAGTCATCGCCTCCTCGTACTCGCGCTGCCGATCGCGCAGCGCCAGGGCGGCGATGTAGCTGCCCATCGCATTGGAGTAGTTGTCTTCCCACGAGAAGGCCGAGTGGTATTCCGGATAGACGCCGGCCCCTTTGAATCCGTGCCACGTGAGGATCTCATGCCAGACGCTGGCCGTATAGGCGAGGTAGGCCGCCAGATCGATCGCCGCCTCGCGTGCGATGGCGTTACGGCTTTCCGCCGGAAGATACTCCCAGCCGGGCGGGTAGTCGATCTCGACGTGGTAGCGAGACGGCTCCCACATCTTGTATGACATCTGCGTTTCGTTCTTCAGCATCATCTCGCGCAAGTGATAGGCGAGATAGGCCGTCCAGTCGGCAACCTTGCGCAGATGCGTGACGTCCACGTGTCCGCCGCGACAGGTGTAGACGATGCCGTTGCCTTCCCACAACGTGAATCTGATCGAGTGCCGGCCCAGGTCGTCCGAATCCAAATACCGCGTGCCCATTGTCGGACTGGGCAGACAGGCGATGCGGCCGCGCGGAGGGCGACGAGCCTGCCGGGCACTGAGAAACTCGGCCTCGACCGGATAGGCCGCGCAGAGTACAGCCAGCAGGCAAATCAGAGTTTTTCCCGGAAGATCGACGCGAATCATACAGCTTTCTCTACATCGACGAGAACAACTCAAATCGGGCACAATGCATCCTATTATTTTACCACATTTGCCCTGCATCTGCAAAACCCGAGGCGGATTCATGGTGTCCGCCGTTTGCTGCAATGACCGATGGAAGTGATTCGGGGCCGCCCTCGACGGACGGCCCCTTCGTGTGTGTGGCGTCGTGCGGTGTGTCCGGAGCACCTACACGTCGCAGATACGCGCCGCGTAGGTCAGCGCCGCCAGCGGATCGCCTTTCGGAACGAACTCATGGGCGACGTACCCGGTGAATCCGGTCTCGGCGATGGCCCGCAGGATCGCCGGGTAGTACAGTTCCTGCGTCTCGTCGATCTCGTTGCGTCCAGGATTGCCGCCAGTGTGGTAATGTCCGATATAATCGGCATTCTCGCGGATCGTACGAATGATGTCGCCTTCCATGATCTGGGCGTGGTAGATATCGTAGAGGATCTTGACGCGATCGGAGCCGACGCGTTTGCAGACCTCGACGGCCCACGCCATGTTGTCGAACATGTAATCCTTGTGGTTGACCTTGCTGTTGAGGTACTCCAGGACGATGGTGATCTTCTTCTGCTCGGCGTAGCCGGCGATCTTCTTGAGCGCTTCGACTGCGTTTTCCACCCCGACGTCGTCGGGAATCCCGCGACGATTGCCCGAGAAGCTGATCACGTTGGGAAAGCCGGCGGCGGCCGTCGCGTCGATGGTTTCCCTCAATTTGGCCAGGCATCCCTCGTGAAATTTTTTGTCGGCCAGACCATCGGTCAGAGAGTGGCTGTTGACCAGCGAGCAGATCAGGCCGTGCTTCTTGACCGTTTCGAACTCGCCGGGGCCGAGCAGGTCGATGGCCTTGAGGCCGAGGCGTTTGGAGACCTCGCACAACTCGTCCAGCGACCATTTGCCGAAGCACCAGCGGCTGACGGACTGCCTGATCCGGCCCTTCGTGGCCACGTGCTCGACTTTGCTCATCTCGATGGCACTGGTCTTGCCTGTCAGATGAGCGGCGACGGCGCCGGCCGCCAGCAGGCTGGTCTTATGCATGAGACTCCTTCGAGAAAGGCTGTTCTGGTCCATGAGGCTTCTCCTGTTCTGTGTCGTTTGCCGTGATCCGGATCGCGATGAACGACGGTCACGCATCCAGTTGTTTCCTGAGCGATTCCACGAGTTCGACGACGGATTGGCATGCCTGTGCGATCGGCGTCTTGCGGCTTTCGGTTTCGGACCGCAGCTTCACCTCGACGTTGCCCTCGACGACGGATTTCTTGCCGACCGTGACACGGATCGGGATGCCGATCAGGTCGGCGTCTTTGAACTTGACGCCGCCGCGCAGGTCGCGGTCGTCGATCAGGACGTCGATGCCGGCGGCCTTCAGTTCCGTGTAAATCCTCTCGGCGGCCTCGGAGACGGCCGGATCGTCCTGATTGACCGGCGTGATCAGCACCTCGAACGGCGCGATCGAGATCGGCCAGACGATCCCGTTCTCGTCGTGGTACAGTTCGATCGCCGAGGCCATGATCCGATTGATCCCAATGCCGTAGCAGCCCATCAGGCAGGGCTGTTCGACCCCGTTTTCGTCGAGGAAGGTGGCCCCGAGCTTCCGGCTGTACTTGGTCCCGAGCTTGAAGACCTGTCCGACTTCGATGCCTCGCTTGAAGAGCAGGGGCTTGCCCTGATAGGTGTCGCCCTGGATCGCGTTGCGAACGTCGGCCACGACGACGTGGTCGCCGTCGAGCGGGAAGTCCCGGCCCGGCACGACGTTCTTCGTGTGGTAGTCGCTTCTGTTGGCGCCGGCGACGCCGACGGCCATCGCTGCGACTGCGTGATCGACGATCAGCTTCGCGACGCGTCCGGCCAGACCGACCGGCCCGGCGAATCCCACCTTGGCGCCGGTGACCTTCTGGATCGTCGCTTCGTCCGCCAGTTCCGAATGCGCGCCGCCGAGCACCTGTGTGAGCTTCTCGGCGTTCACATCGTGGTCGCCCCGGACGAGGGCCGCCACGGCCTCGTCGCCGACGGAGTAGATCAGCGTCTTGATCATCGCGGCTGGCCTTGTCTTGAGGAAGTCGCAGACCGCCTCGATCGTCCCGACGTGGGGCGTGTGGACGTCTTGGGGGGCCGGGGTGTTCGGGTCGGCCGGCTGCTTCGGCAGCGGATCGACGGCGGCTTTCTCCAGGTTGGCGGCGTAGGAGCCGTCTTCCGTGTAGACGGTGGTGTCCTCGCCCGAAGCGCAGGGGACGGTGAACTGGTGCGAGCCGGAGCCGCCCATCTCGCCCGTCTCGGCCTCGACGATCACGTACTCGACGCCGCAACGCTTGAAGACGCGACAGTAGGCGTCGTACATCGCCGTGTACGATTTGTGCAGGCTCTCAGGGTTGGCGTCGAAGCTGTACGCGTCCTTCATCATGAACTCGCGCGACCGCAATACGCCAAACCGCGGCCGGAACTCGTCACGGAATTTCGGACTGATCTGATAGAGGTTGATCGGCAGTTGCTTGTACGAGTTGATCTCGTGCGACGCGTGGAAGGTGAACACCTCCTCGGCCGTCGGCCCCAAAACGTTCCAACGCCCGTGGCGGTCCTGAAGGCGACACATCGTCTCGCCGTAGTCGGCGTCCCGGCCGGTCTGCTGCCACAGCTCGCGGGGTTGCAGGCACGGCACCAGGATCTCCTGGGCCCCGGCGCGGTCCATCTCCTCGCGGACGATCTCAATGATCTTCTTCAAAGTCCGCCACCCCAGCGGCAGGTATGTGTACGTCCCGCTGGCGACCTTGCGAATCAGGCCGGCTCGGATCATCAATTGGTGGCTGGGGATCTCCGCATCGGCCGGCACTTCTTTGACCGTCGGGATCAGCATCTGGCTGCTTCTCATCTACGACGCCTCAAACACGCACAATGGTTCAGTTGTCAAGAAGGGTAGTTTATAGCCCATCCAGAGAGGCGATTCAAGGCAATTCCGGGCAACGAAGTGACGGCATGGAGGATCAGCCTGCCGCTGATTTGAGGTCAACCGCGATGTCTGTCTCAATCGCACGCCCGGTGGTTTGGAGCGTCCGCTTCTCCGACGCCATCGATCCGATGCGCCGGTTACGGCGGCAAGCTCTCCCGGTAGCTCTGCCAGGCCTCTCGGGCCGAGTCGCCGACGACCTCGGGCGATGTCTCCCCTCGTCTGAGTCGGGGACCCATCTGTGAGTGGGTCGGGTCCTTCAGGAACAGGATATGCCGCATGCGATTCTCTGCCATCGTCGCCGAATGCTCTCTCTGTCGGACCTCTGCAAGATCGCCTTCGCGGCACAGGTCGTACCACACGTGGTGCAGCTCGCGCGTCAGAGCAACGAAAGGGTCGGGGATTGACGTCGGATTCCAGTCGAGCGTGTCGGTATCGAAGTCGTAGTGGCTCGGGCCCTCGGTCGCACGGATGCACACGGTCCTGCCCGAGCGCTCGATCATGTCGATCTCGTTGACGAAGCTCTCCGGGTCCAGGCACCGCAGCGCCTGGATGCTCCAGAACAGACGATCGCGACCGTACGCTGAATTGCCATTCTCCACCAGCCATCGACTGATTTGCCAGCCGCTCTGGTGTTCGGCCACCCATTGTCTGTCCTGCTCGAAGATAGACGGAGCCAACCCGTGCCACTGGTCAATGCTGTCGAATTGCCACGTTGCCCCCTTGCAGAGACGCCTGTCTGTGAACCGCCCGAGCGTCAACGTGCCTCGCCTCGCCTCGACCTCGTTGGGAAACAGGAACCTGTACGTGATCGAATCGGCCGACTGGCGCTCGGAGGCAGAAGGGGAGGCCAGCAGCTTCCGTACGAATGCCAGCGGGCCGGTTGCAGGGGGGTGCACCAGCCAAACGACCATCGCCCCGGCGGCCAGGATCAGAACAACAGCCCAGACCGATAGAATCCATTGCCTGTATCGTTCCATATCTCGCACTTCCCTTCCGCAGAATGCGCTTCTTCGCCGTCCTCTGCGATACCGCTACCTCTGCGCGCTCTCCGCAGGCCACCAGTAACTCTGCCGAGCAGAAAATACCTGGCCTCTCGACCTGAGCCCCGCCAGTCCGGGCCGGGTGATGCTTATGCTCTGAAGGTCCGGCAACGCGGCCTGCAAGCGGGTGACGGCCTCCGGGTCGATCGGCGCTGTCGAACTGATGTGAAGCGTTTGGAGCGTCTGGAACGGGTGCAGAGAATCCAGACCCCGTCCGCTGATTCGACTCTGGTGGATGTGAAGGCCGTTGAGCCGCTGCATGTTCGACAGGTGCTTGAGTCCCTCGTCCGTCAGATCGGTGCCGCCCCCGATGTCCAGTCGCTTGATCTTCGTCAAAGACACCAGATGCGCGAGGTCCTTGTCTCCGATGCCGCGGCCGTGAAGGCTGAGCGTTTCGAGTCCGGCCAGCTCGCTCAGGCACGCCAGGTCGCCGTCGTAGAACATCTCGCCAACCGTCACGAATTCGTTCCTGACCGTTCTCGCCTGCTGCCGCATGATGATCTTCAGACTCTTGAGATTCTTCAGTCCCGACAGGTCCAGCCCCCGACGGTCCTGGCGGACGTCGGCAGCCGACAGGCTTTCCAGGCCGACCAGGTGGTTCAGTACGCTCAGCCCCGACAGCGTCACATGGTCCGAGCAACCCCACGACAGCTCTCGTAAGGCCGGCAGTTCAGCCAGCAGCCGCAGCGTTTCGTTGTCCAGCCCGGGCCAGAAGACCAGATGCAGGGCAGAGAGGCGATCGAGGTCTCGCAACAATGCGATTCCCTGGTTCGTGAATCCCGCGCCCGCAATGTGCAGTTCTTCGAGCTCCCGCATCCGGCTGATGGCCGCCAGCGCCGCGTCCGTCAGCGGCGAGTCCTGCGAGCAGTTGACCCAGAGGTACTTGAGATGCTTCAGCGCCGCCAGCCGGCTGACGCCTGCGTCCGTGAAGGTGCGGCGAGGCAGGACCAGGTGCTCCAGATTCGCCATGGCTGCAATCGCCGCCAGATCGGCCTCTGTGAATGCGGCGCTGCTGATGTCGAGGGCCTTCAGTTGCCGGAGGTTGCCGAGGCGGGCGACACCTCGCCCCGTGATCCTCTCCTGTCCGTGAAGGTCCAGCCGCTCCAGGGAACGGCTTGCGGACAGATGGCGCAGCCCTTCGTCGGTGATCGGGCGAGCGTCCAGGCGGAGCGTCTTGAGCGAGGGCAGGGCCGCCAGGTGCGTCATCGCCCGATCGGTGAGACGGCTTGCCGCCCCCAGTCGCAGGTGCCGAAGTGAGTGCAG
>JAAYBA010000069.1 GCA_012719085.1 Planctomycetota bacterium | reverse complement strand
CTCGATAGTCAAGGGGATCAGCACCGATGTGCACTCACGGATCGGCGTAGGCGTCTCGCTGTAGTGCGCTTCGGTCGATGCGATCGGATAGGCCCCGAAGTCGTCGGCGAAGCGGAACTCGGTGGCCTCGCTGGAGGCCGTTGCTCCGTCGAGCGCCGGCTGCTCGGGCAGCACGTATCGAAACGCGACGCCCTCGTCGTAGGCGCGGAACTCGATGTGCAGACGACGCTTCGGCTCGGTCCGTTCCTCTAACTCGACGGTCAGGTGGTGGTAGCAATCGCGAACGATCTCGCACTCGCCGACGACCGGCTTCCATGTCGTATCGGCCGACCCGGTCTGCGTCCCGACGATCTCAAACGCGCCGAACGGCTGGTCGTCGAGGTTCAGACCCAGCGCCGAATCGCGAATCAGGGCGTTGCCAGCACAGGTAACGTCATACCGAGGCGCCCCATCGACGAGCGTCACCGACACCACGTTTCGACCGTCGGGCGAGACGCACGTCAGGACCTCCCCGGCCCGTCCAGAAACAGGTATGAAAACGCACACGAGCAACATGACGAGGCAGACAAGTGATCGACGGGACATGGTTTCTCCAATGACGAGGTTCGGATGGTTCGTTTCGATGCTGCACACAGGGGATCACCACACCTTCAGTGTGACTCGGCCTTCTCGCGGATCCTCGAATGGGCCGGGGCAGGGCGCCGTCTCGTTTCGCTTCTCGCCAAAGTAGTCCGTGCTTAACGCCAGGGGCGTGCCGTCGGGGTTCTCATAGGCCGCCTTCGAGACGACCGCTTGTCCCAGGCGTTTCGTTGTAACCAGGGCGGACCTCGGGTTGTTCCATGAGGGATCGACCCTGGCATGCAAATACACGGATTCGCCTTGTTCGACGATTCGGAGATCGGGATCGGACTGCGCCGGCCGGACAGAATCCGGCTCGTTGGCGTACGGCTCGGCGCCCTGGAGATAGACGTTGCCCTCGGCGAACACCCGACGCGCCGCCTTGTCGTAGACGGCCAGACTGCTGGGGCCGATGAATACGTTGTTGTAGAATCGGTTGTCGCCGCCGGAGATGTTCAGCAAGCCCGCGACTTCAGTGGAGTGGGGTTTATGGAAGGGGGTCTCGCGGTTCAGTTCAGGTTGCGGCGCGATGCGGCCGGCGAAGAGATTGTGTGCATAGGCTCCACCTTGTGACACGTCCCACAGCGAGCGGTGAGAAAGGAAGATGTTGTTGTCGACGAGGAAGGGCCCATGATTGACCTCAACGAAGAGATCTTCCGAGGTGTTCTCGTGCAACAGGTTTCGGGTAACACGCGCCCCCTGCGCCATCCAGTCGAGCCAGATGCCGCGGCAGGTGCGGTAGATGTGGTTGCGGCTGATCTCGGTGTCGATGGCGGCGTGAATCTTGATGCCCGCCATCTCAGCGCCCGTGAACAACTGCCGGATGTGGATGTCGTGAATGTCGTTGTCTGTAATCGTGCAGAAGACCGCGCCCAGGCTGCCGACGAGGCCTGCCTGCTCGCAATGGGAGATTTCGTTGTTGCGCACGATGTGGTGACCGATGTTCTCTTTCGACCAGCCGTGCTCCAGTCCCCGCTCGATGGTTTTGACGTAGCCCTCGGCGGTGTTGGCGGACGTGTTGTCCCATTGATCGCCGTGCTTGCCAAGCGTGATTCCCACGCAGGTCGAGTAGCGGATGTCGCAATCCTCGATGATCCAGCCCTTGCTCCAGTGCGTGCCGATCAGGCCGATCTGCTCGGCCGTCGGCGGCGCCCAGGGCGTCGCCGCGTGCATCATGGTAAAGCCGCGTACCGTGAGGTAGTTGACGCCTGGCCTGGCGGGATAGAACACCGTCCGACGGACGTTGATCTCGACGTCGGCCTCGTTCGGATTGATGTCCTCGAACTGCGCCCAGATCGTCGTATTCGTCTCGTCGACTTGAGCGCACCACAGCCGGACGTCCGACGGCTGCGACTGCAGTCCGCGGAACACTAGGTAAAGCGTTCGGACTCCACTGGTCCGCTCGATCTGGACGTCGAACGAACGCCACGACTGCCACCCGCCCGTGTTGGGGACCGCGCACGTGCCAAGGAGCTTCCCGTTCGGTGCGTCGAGACGAACTTCAGTGGTTCCCCCATTGGTGACAGACGCGGCTCGAATCGTAACCACCTCGGTACCTTGGCCGAAGTCCACCTGCTGGTAGCGGACCCAGTCCCCGTCATTGATCCAGCCGATGCACTGACCGCCTTCGGAGCAGTCCGCCGTCTGAATGCCTTGCTGGTTAGCGAACGCTGCCGCCGGCACTCTTTCGGCGTCTCTCGGTTGCAGCCAAGCAACGTTCAGCAGGTAATCCCCGTCTCCGGGGCCATATCCTGAAGCCTGACCGATGGGTTTGAGCACATCGTCGAGTTTCGACGCCTCAATGAGCCAGTGGCCGTTGAGGTAGACCGCGCCGGTGTGGTGGTCCCGCCCCTTGCCCTCGAACCAGTCACCATCGATCAGGTCACTGCAGGGATTGAAGTCGCCAAAGAAGTCATTGGGGATCGTGACCTTCCAGGTGTCGTTCTGCACCTTCTCCCAGCCTCTGACGATCTCGGAGCCTTTGACGACGACCTTCTCGCCGGGCGCCGCCTGATAGACGATGCGTTCGGCGTCCGAGGTTCCACCCCGGGCCGGGGTCACCCGCTCGCGATACGTCCCCTCGTGCACCGTGACGACGTCGCCCGGCCGCGCGACCTGGGCCGCCTTCGAGATGGTCCGGAGCGGCCGAGCGGACGAGCCGACGTTTTCGTCGCTGCCATTCACCGAGACATGAAACTCCCGGGCCGAGACTGCTGAGGCGAACAGTGCCACACAGAACAGTACTTGGAAAGCCTTCATGGTGGTCCTCCCTGGATGTCAATTGACTGTGGGCTCGAATCGTCCAATGCACTCCGGCTTCGCGTCAAGATGCCTGCCGACGTTTGCCGGCTTGCCGCGTGCAGGTTATCACCAATCGCAGTCGTTGTCGATGCCGGGGATGGCTATCGGGCCTCTCGAAAGTCTTTCGATGCGTTCTTTGTCCTTGTCTTGGCTGATCGTAGATAGTCGCGTTCAATACTCCCGGTCTTTCAGGAAGCCGGGCTGGGGCGCGGGGTACAGGCCGTCGGTGCCGGCCCGCACGGGCGCAGGCGAGTCGGCCGTCAGCCTGTCCACGTCGTGGGCGAACTCCTCCTCACAGTTGAGCATTTCATCGTAAGTCACCATTTGCCCGGTGTGGACGGCCCGGCGGGCCATCGCGGTGACAAGGCTCGCTTCGCTGCCGCGTTTGGCTTCGTTGAAAGGCGTGTCGTTGCGAATCGCGTCGATCAGGTGGTCCCATTCGAGTTGATATGGATTCGGCTCGGGCTGTGGGAACGCCCAGGTGAGATTGGCCCTGGCGAAGTCGTGACTCTTGTAGATGCGGCACTTGGCCGGTGTGTGCATGTGGGTCGAGATCACGGCCGCGCCCTTGGTTCCGTGGGCATAGCTGGCAAATTCGCCGCGACAGCCCGCCATGGCGCGGACGTAGATAAACAGCTTGGCGCCGTCGGCGAAGGTGCACTCAACGTCATAGTGGTCGAAGTTCTGGTCGACGTTT
>JAAYBA010000518.1 GCA_012719085.1 Planctomycetota bacterium | reverse complement strand
TCTGGCCAGAGACCCGGCATACCGCTCGTTCGCGGCCAGATTCCTCCGCTCCGCTTTGCTCCGGTCGGAATGACAAAGCCGATGGCCGGGCTCATTGAGAAGCTACCTACAAACGTCCCGTGCACCCGGCATGCGATTTTCCCCAACTTTAGACTTGACAAGTCGATGACGTGTCGTACACTGTTCGGTACCATCGATGTCCACCTTTCTGATTGCTGGGTGAACGGAGGATCGTGACCCCGGTGGGCAATGGAGTGGAAGGGGTATCGGAGGTTGTCATCGCCTGTTTTCATCTTTGCGATGCAGTTGTTTTCGACAGGATGAAAGACGGGCCGAGTCACAACGAGCGGTTGAGGGTATTTGTTTGCCTGCCCATCAGATCGTTTCGCGGCGGTGTTCTGTCGCCGGAGGCGGTCCATGTTGTTGTGCGCTCACTCGGCTTCGGTCTTTCGCGAGGGTGATGAGACAGTACTCGATACGGAAATCGAGGCCGGGCTCATCAGTGTCGGACAACTCGTCCGCTTTTTGGCTCAAGCACACCCATCGAGCCGGCCTCAAGGACGGTCTGTACGGAGGTCAGGTTCAATCGATTGCACTGTCTGCGTTGTCAGGGGCGGCGGGTCTGGTTTTGCGCGCTCCGAATGTCGCGACGTCCGGCGAGACGGATGACGTGATGAAGCCTCTCTGAGAACGGGGAGCAGGCCGCAAAGGATGCACTTTGACCGGTGCGGTGGTGCGTATACGAAACCTCAGGATGAAACGGTCTTGAGCGGGGAGAAAGGAGGTTGCGCCGAGGTCGGTGAATGGATGGACGGTTTCCGGGCGAGCAAGGGGGAGGAAGGAGGTGGCAACAGGGATTGGTTTGATGCAACGTCTGCGATCGTCAATTCGGGATTGACGATCTGACAGGAAGCAAAGGCAACACGAACGGAAAGGATTCTTATCATGGTAAAGGCAATTGCAGGTTCGATAATCGTGGTGCTCCTGGTCAGCTCCGGCGCGCTGGCGGTGGGCGAGATCTTCCAGGGGTTCAATTTCGACGCCAGCCTCGCCGGTTCGATCGCCCTGCCGGGCGGACCTGGGGCGGGGTCTCTGGCGCAGAATCTGGCGGTGGGCAACAACCAGGCGGGCGAAGGCGTGGGAACGACGGCGATTCAAGGCCTTCAGGGGATGCTCTTTCAGTCGGGCAATGCTGAGGGGTTGTGCGCCGGTTTGCTGGTGGACCAGGTGCTGGTTGCCGGCAGCATCGACGCCTCCGTCCCATTTGGCGGGTCCGGCTCGGCCGGCCAGATCCAGAGCATCGCCGGCTGTCTGGGACAGATCGGGCAGGGCCAGGGCGTGGGCCTCATCGGCAGCCAGGTTCTGCAGAAGGACCTGGGGCCGGGCAGCGCCGATGGTTTCAACAGCCTCTTTCTGAGTCAGGGCCAGGAGGCGACGAACACGATGGGTACGGCCAGCGAGAACTCCTGTCTGTCGGTCATGCAGAACTCGTTGCTCTCAGGCGAGGCGGGCTCGACCGGAGTGGTCATGACGACCATCTCCGCCGGGACCGCTCAGATGCAGTCGGTCGAGCAGGGCGTGCAGTAGTCCGACCTCTGGTGGCGTCGAAGATACTCGCTCGTCACCTGAAAACGATGCAGACGGGAGCCCTGGAGTTCTTCTTCTGTACCTTAAGTGTACAGGGAGGTCTTCGGGGCTCCCGCTTTATGGTGGAGCAGACCAGCGCAGATCGGGCCGGGCTCTGTGCTGCTGAGGCTACTTCTTGGCGCCGGCTGTCTTCTTGTCCTTCGTTCTGCCAAGCAACTCATCCGCCTTTTCGATACTGTCCGGCGGCCACTGCCCCGCCGCCTGAAGCTCCCGCAGATGATCGAGCTGCTTGATGCTGACGATGGTGCGGCATCGGGGGAAGCGGTTGCAGCCGAGGAATGGGCCACGCTTGCTCTGGCGAATCACCAACTCGCCCTGCTTGCACTTGTGGCATTTGACGCCGGACGGCTCGGCCTCGGGCTTGGGCGGCAGCGCGTTGCCTTCCTTGTCGATCCGCAGGGTCGTTTTGCATTCCGGATAGTCGCTGCAACCGAGAAATGCGCCGTAACGACCGTTCTTGCGAATCATCGGCTTGCCGCACTTCGGGCACTTGTGTTCGGTGACTTCCTCTCGCAGCATCTTGCCGTCCTTGTCGCACGGACAGGCGAATTTGCAGTCGGGATACGTCGAGCAGCTCAGGAACCGCCCGTTCTTGCCGAAGCGGTAGACCAGCGGCTTGCCGCAATCGGGGCAACTGTATTCGCTGGGCGTCGATTCGGCCTTGGCGTGCGTCATCTGTTCCTGGGCGGTTTCGAGGTTCTGTTTGAAAGGCCCATAAAAATCCCCAAGGACGCCCTGCCATTGGATGTGCTGCTCCTCAATCTTGTCAAGCTGCTCCTCCATGTGCCTGGTGAAGGCGATGTCCATGATCCTGGGAAAGTACTCGTCGAGCTTGCTGGTAACGACCTCGCCCAGATCGGTCGCATGGAACTTCTTGTCCCTCTGCTCGACGTAGCCGCGTTCCTGAATGGTGCTGATGATCGGGGCATAGGTACTTGGGCGGCCGATGCCCTCCTTCTCGAGCGCCTTGATGAGCGAGGCCTCGGTGTAGCGCGCCGGCGGCTTGGTGAAATGCTGCTCCGGTTTGATGTCCACGACCGCGAGCTGCCGGCCCACCTCGACGTCGGGCAATTGTTGCTCGTTCGAGTTCGTCGGCCAGACTTTGCTGTAGCCGTCGAAGACCAGGACGCGGCCGCTGGCCTTGTACGTAGCGGCGCCAAGCGACGTGGGCGCCGTGATGTTCAGTGTTGTGACGTTCCAGCGGGCCGGCTGCATCTGGCAGGCGACGAAGCGACGCCAGATCAGATCGTAAAGCCTGTACTGTTCGTTGCTTAGGAACTCCTTGATCTGGTCCGGAGCCAGGTCGACATCGGTCGGTCGGACCGCCTCGTGGGCCTGCTGAGCGGACTTCTTCGAGGCGTAGACATTGGCCTTCTCGGGCAGATACGCCTGCCCGAAGCGTCCCTCGATGTACTTGCGCACCTCTCCGATCGCCTCGCCGGACAGGTGAGTGCTGTCGGTTCTCATGTAGGTGATCAGACCGAGCGAGCCCATCGAGCCGAGATCGATGCCCTCATAGAGCTGCTGGGCGATCGACATCGTGCGTTTGGCACTGAAGCCAAGGCGATTGGCCGCAGCCTGCTGAAGCGTCGACGTGATGAACGGTGGCGACGGTCGGGACACCGACTCCTTCGTCTCAATGTCGGCGATCCGAAACTCGGCGCGCTGCAGATCGTCGAAGACCTTTCGTGCCTCCTCCTCGCAGGTCGCCTTGAACTTCTGGTCGCCGATCTTGTGCAGCTCGGCCTTGAAGGCCTGGTGCCCGGCAAGCCAGTTCGCCTGCTCCTCAACACTGGGACCCTTGCCATCCTTGGCGTTGGATGCCATGAAATCGAGCCACTGCTGACGATAGTCGCCCGCGAGATCGGTGGTGAAGACGGCCGGGATCAGCCAGTACTCCTCCGCCTTGAAATCGCGGACTTCGCGTTCCTTTTGAACGATCATCTTGACCGCGACGGATTGGACGCGGCCAGCCGAAAGCCCTCGGGTGACCTTCTTCCAGAGCAGCGGACTGATCTGATAGCCCACGATGCGATCGAGAATGCGGCGGGCCTGCTGGGCCATCACCTTGTCCGAGTCGATCCGACGCGGCTCGGAAAAAGCCTCCTGGATCGCCGATTTCGTGATCGCGTTAAAGATCACCCGGTAGGTTCGTTCCTTCGGGAAGCCCAGGATCTCGCCCAGATGCCAGGCGATGGCCTCCCCCTCTCGGTCAAGGTCGGTCGCCAGATAGAGTGTGTCGCAAGTCTTGGCCGCTGCCTTCAGGGCGGTGACGACGCGCTTCTTGCCTGGCATGATGTCGTACGTGGGCTCGAAGTTGTTCTCGATGTCCACGTTGAGTCCTTTGGAGGGCAGGTCGCGAATGTGCCCCATGGAGGCCTTGACCTCGAAGCTCGGACCAAGGTATCGGTTGATCGTCTTGGCCTTGGCAGGCGACTCAACGATGACCAGCGATTTTCGCGCGTTTGATTTTGCCATGTCCTGGGTTTCGCCCTAAGTGTCGTTTCGGTGCGTAATACACCGCTGTACTTATCGGTCCGTTTGTGGAGTTCTGCTCGGCCGCCGCCAAGAGTGTTCTACTGACCTCGGCACAATTCGGTTCTTCGCCGGCGGCGGCTGCCAATTCCCTATCGACCATCCGGCCACAAGAATTTAGAACAGGACTGATACAGAGGCCCTGTCGGTATGTCAACTGAAAAGAAACGGCAAGATATGACATCTGGGGTGTATGGGGTGCCTGTGGCCTCGGGAATGCCCCCGAGTGTTGTGGCAGCCGGGCGGCAGGTAGCCGCATCGCCAAGACGGCCAACAAATTGCAGAAGCAGGCAAGTTACAGCAGGGCCGTGCTGAAGTAGCGTTCCGCCCGGTCGGGCAGGACGGTGGCGATGTTCCCGGAGGCGGTCCGGGCCAGCTTGCGGGCGGCCCAGACGTTGGCGCCGGAACTGATGCCGACCAGCAAGCCAAAATCGCGACTGAGCTGGCGGGTCGTATCGATCGCAGCCTCATCGGAGACCTCAATGACGCTGTCAATCAGCGAGATGTCGAGGACCTCCGGTATGAACCCGTCGCCGATCCCCTGGATCTGGTGCAGGCCGGGCTCGTGGCCGAGCAGAGCCGAGCGATTCTCCGGCTCGACGGCGACGATCTTGACCTGCTTGTTCTGACCTTTGAGAAAACTGCCTACTCCCTGAAGGGTTCCGCCGCTGCCGATGCCGGCAACGAAACATTGCACGTCGCCGTTCATCTGCCTCCACAACTCGCGACCGGTGTGTTCGTAGTGGACACGAGGATTGGCTGGATTCTTGAACTGCTGCGGCACGAACACGCGGGGGTCTTCGGCGGCCATCTCCTCGACCCGGCGTACCGCCCCGCCGATGCCCTGCTCGTCAGGAACGAGTACGAGATCGGCCCCGAGCCCACGGATCAGCTTTTTGCGCTCTTCACTCATTCCCTCGGGCATGACGATACGCACGCGGTAGCCCATGAGGCGGCCGACGAGGGCCAGGCCGATGCCGGTGTTGCCGCTGGTCGGCTCGGTGATGATCGAACCCTCATGGAGCTTGCCGTCCCTGCGTGCAGCCTCAAGCATCGCCACAGCCACACGGTCCTTGATGCTCCCGCCGGGGTTGAGAAACTCGGCTTTCGCGAAGATCGATTCGTCCCGAAGCCGCAACAAGGGGGTATTGCCTATGAGTTCGAGAATGTTGTCCGTCAGCATAAGTCACCCAGCAACATGCCTTTCTCCGACAGCGGGGGGCCGTCCGCACGGTGCCCGGATTGCCCAGGGCATTAGTGTAGTTCAAGTGCGGGGTCTCCACAAGGGCAATACCGCTTCAACATCCGGGATATTGCCGAACGCATGCTCTCCGAGACGCATACGCCCAAGCATTGCTGCAAAGCAGTGGATTATAGGGCGTCAGGTGGGCGTCGTTCCGGGGAGGCGGCATACCGCCAGCGCAGAGGCCTGGGTAAGCATCCGCCGGGATGGGCCCGCCAGAGGCAAATGCGCCGCGATCGCGGGCAGGCCGATCAACGATAACGGCGTCCCGTACGTTGGGTCCCCTGCTCCTCTTGGCCTGTTGTGCCGCGGCCGGTGCGGCCTCGCATCGTGCCCGGCGTCGCGGCAGTACCGGCGCGTTCTTCCAAGCGTTGGAGTCGCTCGTCTTCCTCGGCCATCTTGGCCGTGATGTCGGTCACGCGCCGTTGTCGGGCGAGCATGAGCCCCTCGATGGCGGCGGCCGTCTTCTTGGCTTCTTCTGCGACGGCCATTTGACGCAGGCTGTCGTATTCGCGTAGATCGAGCTCGTGGACGGTACCCAGAAGGTCGCGCTTGTCAAGTGGATCGCTGGTCAGCCAGGCCTGCAGTTGGCTCTGGGTCTCGGCGTCGAGCGCGGGTTCGTCGGCCGCCTCGTCGGGGCGCGGGCGTGGCGCAGGCCTCGTCGGCGCCGCGGCATAGGGGTCGTTCGCAGGATTGCCCGCCAGGGGATCGGCCTGGCCCGTGCGTCCGCGAGATCGCGCCCCGGAACGGGCGCGGGCCGTCGCTTCCCTCTCCGCGAGCATGGCAGCCCGCCGTTCCTCACGGAGATCGTCATAGATCACTTCGGAGCGCGCCTTTCTTGCGGCGACGAGGGCGTCCACTGCGGCGACGGTCTTGGCGGCCTTCTCCCCCTGCCCGATGCGCTTGATGAAGGTCATCTCTTCGACGAATTGCTTCTCCACGGCGCGAATCAGCATGGTGCGATTGTCCGTACGGCGCTGTCGCCAGTTACGCTGCTCGGCGACGCTGTTGACGTCCACCGCGGCGATCGCCTCGCGAAGGCCCGGGAACGCAGCGACACGGACCTGGATCTCATTGGGATCGCCGAGGATCTGAAGGGTCGTGGTCGCGCGGCGCGCGCCGACGGCCTCCCCGGGCTCGGCTACGGACGTTGCTTCTGGGGGAGGGGTCATTCCCCTTCTACCGTAAGGGCTGTCGTCGAGCATACTTGGCGGCTCTTCGGCGCCGTGCTGGCGCAGAAATTGCGCGATCTCTGTCTGCCGACGGGCGGTGGCGATGCTCAAGGGGGTCTGGCCGCGTGTGTCCTTGGCGTTGACATTCGCCTTATTAGTGACAAGAAGCTCCACGATATCCAGATAGCCGCCCTCGGTGGCCACGATCAGAGCGGTCATCCCCGTGGTATTGGTCGCCTCGACGTTGGCGCCCGAGGCGATGAGATATTCGACGAGGTCCCGGCTTCCCTGGATGCTGGCGATGAGGATGGGCGGGACGTCACGACTGGGTGTGTCAACCTTCGCGCCGGCCTCGACGAGCAGCTTGACGACATCGAGTCGTGTGGTGACAACCGCCAGTCCGAGCGCGGTGTTCTGGTTGTCGTCGGGCTTGTTGAGATCCGTGCCCCTGGCTATATGCAGCTCGATCTCTTTGATGTCGGCGAGCGACGCCGCCTGGTAGAGCGAGCGGGTAGGAACCGCTGTCTGTGCTGCCGGCAGAGTCGAATGGACCGGGACGCCGAGCAGCAGAACGCCTATGAGAATGGTCAGACGCTTCACAGGATAACCCCTTAACAAAGCCCGTGTTGATTGCTCATGGCTTGCCCTGTCGGCGGTGCTGCGGACAGGGGTACCAAAGCCATTATACCATGAATTGGCGTCCAGAGGCCCGGTTTTGCGGGGCTCATGCGCCGTTTTTTATCGGAAGACACTACGTTTCATCGACGCAGGCAAGGCCGAGCGTCTCGGCGATTCGGGCGAAGTCGTCAATGGAGTCGAACTCGATGACGATTCGGCCACGCTGGCCGTTTCGCGCCGTTTGAATCGCAACGCGTGTGCCGAGTTGACGCTTGAGCCTATCCTCAAGGTCGAGGATGTGAATGGACTTGGGACGGGCGCCACCCTTTTGGCTGGCGGAGTCGGCCAGATGCTTGCGGACAAGCCGCTCCACATCGCGGACGCTCAGTCGCCCCGCCATCGCGCGATTGGCAAGCTTGCGCCGCAGCTCGTCCGTCGGAAGTCCGAGAATCGCCCGGGCATGGCCCATCGACAGCCTGCCGTCGATGAGCATCGTGCAAATGTCGTCAGGTAAGTCAAGTAATCGCAAGTAGTTAGCGATTACAGACCGGTCTTCTCCCAACCGTTCCGCCGCTTCTGCCTGGGTCAGTGAGAAGGCGTTCAGATAGCGCTGATAGGCCTTCGCTCGTTCGATGGCGTTCAGGTCACGTCTGTGGATGTTCTCAACAAGCGACCATTCGAAGAGCTGCTCCTCGGTTACCTCGCGGACGAGGGCGGGTATGGCGGCCAAGCCGGCCATCTGAGCGGCGCGGAAGCGCCGCTCACCGGCGATGATCTGATAGCGGTCCTGAAAGGGGCGAACGACGATGGGCTGGATGATCCCGTTCGCACGGATGGACTCGGTGAGCTCGGCGAGATCCTCCTCGTTCCAAACCGTACGGGCTTGGTAGGGATTAGGGCCGATTGCATCGAGGGGGACCTGGCGAAGCGAACTGTCAAGTTCCTTGTCGGGAGGAAAGCTTGGCGACGGCGATTCCGGATCAGGGGTGGCCTGGGCCGGCACATCGAAGGCAGACAAAGGTCCGAGCAACGATTCGAGCCCCCTGCCGAGGTGGCGAGGCTTCTCGACTCTTTCGTTGGGCATTGGGCACTCCTTTTTCACGATGGACAGATGGAAAAGCGACAGGACGCGATCATAGTTCACGGCCTGACGTTTCACAATCATATTTCGGTTATCCGCCATTCAGGAGTGCAAGTTTTTCTGGCGTGCGACTCACGCACGTCGCGTTTGTTTCACGTGGAACGACGGGAGGCGTGGCCCGCGAGGCTTGCTCCTCGAACGATCGCGGGA
>JAAYBA010000517.1 GCA_012719085.1 Planctomycetota bacterium | reverse complement strand
GCCGCCCATGCTGCCGACGCCGACACAGCCCATGACGATCTTCTCGCTCGGCGGCGTCGCGCCGTCGGCCCCCAGCACACGGCCCGGCACGAAATACGGCAATCCCCACGCGGCCCCGAAGACGGCTCCGGCCCTCAGGAACTGGCGGCGAGTGGTGGTCTTGTCCATAGATGACCTCGGTTCTGTCTCTGCGTTTTGTTTTCTGCTACGACATTGGTCGGGATCGGCCGGATACTCCAGGTCGTCAACGCCTCCCGGTTACCGGAGACGAACTGGATTTCCGCCGGGACATACGCCCTTCGCGACGAGATGATTGTATCGCTCTGTCCTCTATCCCGCCAGCATTTGGCCAAACCAGTCGCAGAAGGCGGACGGCTGGTGCGAGACGCCGCTGGTGACGTGTGGAAGAGCGTGTTATGATGGCCCTCATTCGTTCCGTAGAAGGTCTGATTGGATCATTGCCGTAGTGGTGTGATGAGTGCATTGCCTCGTACAATCCGCATCCAGCCGGCCGACACGACCTTGCCGATCCAGGAGGTTGTGTGTCGGCGCATGTTGCGCCTCTTGGCCGGGCGTCGCGAGACGTTTGACGCATCGTGGCAGGATCGCCCGGTGATCTTGAAGGTCTTTGCGCACCCGTGGAAGGCTTGGCTGCACGCGCGTCGGGAACGGCGGGGTTTCGAGCGATTGGCCCAGCGGGGGATTGCCGCACCCGTGGTGCTGCTGTCAGGGTGCACGGACGACGGCCGCTGGGCCGTCGTCACCGAGAAGATCGAAGGGGCGAGAAGTCTGTCGGATATCCGCGCGACGCGAGGCGGGTGCGAGCCTCAGGCCGCCTTGCTGGTGCTGGCCGGCGCAGAACTGGCGCGATTGCACGAAAACGGCGTGCTGCAAACGGACTTCCATCCCGGCAATTTTCTGGTTTGTCGCGATCGTCTGCTCGTGCTCGATCCGGGCCAGATCCGTTTCTTGTCCCGGCCGGTTGGACGCGCGGTGTCCATCCGGCAACTCGCCGACTTGGTCTGCATCCTCGTGCCGGACGATCATCCCGGGGCGATGGAACGGCTCCAAGCCGCCTATGCCGAAGTCCGACGATGGGATTGGGGGGCGCCGGAACAGACCCTGCTGCAAGAGGCAATGCGAGCGGGGCGACGTGAGGGTATGAGGCGAGCCGCACGACGGCCGCTTCAGAAAGGTCGCGACCACGTCAGGATCAGGATCCCGCGTGGTCTTGCCGTGGCCCGAAGAGCCTTCGCCGAGTCCGGCGATTTCGCCGGCCTGGTCGCGGGCATCGATCGTCTTCTGGAATCGGGCCGCCCCGTGGCAGGCCGAGCGGCCCACATAACCGGGCGTTTCCCATGGGAGCGCCGCCAGATCGTGGCGCGCCGATTCGATGAGAAAGGACTCCTTCGACGCATCGTCGGTATCCTGCGGGGAACCCCCGCCCGTCGGCTTTGGGATGCCGCCCGACGGCTGGGGGCATTGTCGATTGCCACCGCCAGACCCTTGGCGCTGATTGAACGCCGAGACGACGGATTGCTGTGCCGTTCGTATCTGTTGACCGAGCCGATTGACGGGCGTCCGCTCTGCGAGTTCCTCAGCGATGGAGAAGTTTCGACGCAGCGGAAACATGACATACTGTGGCAGGCGTTCGCCGTCCTCGACCGGCTGGCCCGGTACGGCGTCACATTGGGCCGTCTCGAACCGGCCGATGTTCTGGTCAGAGACGACCGGCCCGTCTTCGCGGCTCGTGCCGACATGGTTGTTCACGTCCTGCATGCCCGGTGTCGCCGGCGGTATCGCGATCAACGTCAGCGGTTGATTTGTCGGCTGAGCGAACTCGGTTTCGGTTCGTTGACCGTCGGGGTCAACGACGGAAGGGAAACGCCTCGACGAGTTCCTGTTTGATCCGGTCGAGCGCCGGGCGATCGTGTTCAGCGATGATCCGCCCGACGGCCTTATCGTCGATCTGCTCGGGGGCCAGGGCGCTGACGCGGGCATCGAGATTGAAAACGCTGTAGTAGTCGCGGAATTTGAAATCCCCGCCGCGAATCTTCTGCGACAGCTTGATCCAGGCGTTGGGCACGCCGAAGGCGTCGGCGACGATCAGCCCGTGCAGGCTCGACGACAGCACGCATTCGCAACCGGCAATCTGTCGCAGCACCTCCGTGACATCGCCAAAGACATCGATGACCGTGCAGCATCGCAGGGCGTTGGCCAGGGTTTGCGTCCGAGAGTCGGCGCGATCTTCATAGTGCGGCACGAGGCCGACACGATAGCGTTTGGCGGTCCTTCTGAGTTCCGGCCAGAGCACATCGGCCAGCAGACCCGGATCGCCGAAGGTCTGAATCGTCGGGCCCTGAATGAGGGCGGCGCTGTGCCGGCCCCGGACGGCGTGGTAGTGAAACCGGCTGCGGCGCGCACGGCAGGCCTCGATGAACCCCGTTCCCCACACGTGGATGCGCGGATGAAGGAACCACTCGTGAAAACGATGGAGCAGGCTGCCCTGAGCCACGAGGTCACAACGTCGCCTGGACGCATACACCACCCGACAGCCTGCGAGTCGTTCGCAGATCATCGGGGACATCGCGTCGCCGAAGTTCGGCTTCGATCGTGACCAGTAGAGTTTGAGCTCGTTCATTTCATGTCGATCCGAAGGGCGTCTCGAAGGCGGTCTTCAATGGTTTCGGGGGCTCCGAAGCATCCTTTGTCGCAGGGCCTGTCGGTACGCGCGATACTCGCGCCCTGCATAGAATCGCAGAAAACGCAGCCGATCCCGCAGAGAGGCGCATTGAGCCATCCTTTCATGCAGGTGATGCAGGTTGTCGATACGTTGGCGGCGACCGATTTCGCTGGCGAAGCGGGCGTCTTCGTAATCCACCATGAGGAATTCGAAGCCGCCATCCCGTTGCCGCACGAGAATGTTCCGGGGCGACAAGTCGAGGTGGCAGACGCCTTTGTCATGCATCGCGCGCAGAGAACGGGCCAGGGCCTCCGCCATGTCGCGGCCGATCCCGCGCTGGGCGAGCCAGTGATCGATGCGCGCCGCGTCGGTGATCAGCTCGGTGACGAGCAGGGCCGGACCCGTCGGGCGGCGTTCGGCGTAGCCGATCATCTGGGGGCATAGAACACCGGCGGTGCGAAGCCGCAGGCCGTTGCGATACGCCCGCCGGGCCTTCGAGAGGCCCAGCCGCGTCCTGATCCTCGTACGCCATCGATCGTCGTAGAAGAGCTTCACACAGGCAACGCGGCCAGCGTGGCGAACGCCGACGACACTGGCACGCCCACCGGTGAAGATCCGCCACAGCTCGTCCGATCGGGCCGGACGCCAGTGATAGGTTTCGCCGTTGTAGCGGGCCAACACCAATTCCGACACGGCCCGCACGTAGTCCAGATCGCGCTCGTTGTCGCTGCAGAATAGAAGATTGTCGGCCCTATGGAATCGCATGCATCACGCTCGGTGCGGCGCCAAAGTGCTTTCGGTATAGAGCGACGGCCGTGCAGGAGACGCGCCGCCAGAACCCTCGGCGGTCTGGCAGGATCTCGCGTGCCGCCTTCTGCTCGTAGGTTCTTATGAATCGCAGGCAATCGGTTCGGGTCAGGCCGATGTCCATGGCGGAGAAGTACAGGCCGGCCAGGTCTTTGACGATCCATCGCGTGGGGACCCGGCGTCGGATTCGGGCCCGATGCAGATCGATCACATACAGGTGAAAACGCTCGGGAT
>JAAYBA010000516.1 GCA_012719085.1 Planctomycetota bacterium | reverse complement strand
GGATAGTGCAGGTCGATCGACCACGTCGTCGTCACGAACGCGTCGGGGAACTCGCGGAACTCCTCGATGTCCTGCTGCTGGAGGATCACGTCGCCCAGCAGTCGGCGCGACTCGCGCTTGCCCGCGATGTACGCGACCCAGTCGAGCTTGAGGTTGGCGTATTTTGCCTTGTCCTTGCTATGATTTTTCTGGAAGGCCCAGTTGCCGTAGATCGCGCGGAAGGTGTGGTCGCGAATGTGCTCGATCTCGGTGATCTGGTCGTTGTTCAGTCCGGATTCCCAGTCCCAGTCGCCGCGTGTGGCGTTCTGGCAACTGGCGTCATTGAATTCCAGCGCCCAGGGGCAATCGGGAAACGGACTGGGCTGATCCGTTTTCGCCGAGTACCACTGGACCGAAGCGCCCATCGTCATCTTGTCAGGTGTTTCGGGCGCCATCGATTCGCCTGTCTCGGCCTTGCTCTCGCGGCCCATTCGCCAGTCGGCGCCTGCCAGATAGCCGATGGTCCCATCGCCGGTGCAGTCGGCGAACAGCGGCGCACTGAAGCGAAGCTCGCGCGAAGTCGTCAGCTCTCTGGCGACAATCGCGACGAGCCGGTCGCCCTGCTTTTCGACTTTGTACGCGTGCGTGTTGAGGAACAGGTGGATGTTGGGTTCGGCCCGCACCACGCCGAGTTTCCTGTCGTCGTCGTAGTGAGACGCCGGCTGGGCGTTGCCACGCTTGCCGGAGTCGAGCTCCCGCACGACGTCGCCCAGACGCGGATAGGGCGGCAGGTTGATCTCGCCGTTGAGATGGACGCGAATCTCGGAGCTGTTGTTGCCTCCGAGGACCGGGCGATTCTGCACGAGCGCGACCTGAAGACCCAGACGGGCGGCGGAGATGGCAGTGCAGGTGCCCGCCATGCCGCCGCCAACGACAACGAGGTCGAACCGGTTTGCCTGTGAGGGCGAGGCATGTCTCGCCCCTACTGAAAGGTCCAGGGCCTTGCGCCGAAACGCGCGCATTTCGTCGCCTTCGTTGGGCGGGACGAAGTTCATGTCGCGGGTCAGGACGATCGCGTCGCATCGGCCTTCGAAGCCGGTCAGATCGTGCAGGGCGAGCTTGGCCGTGGCGGCCTGGATCTCGACGGTGCCGCCGTCTTGCCAGTGCCATTTGGCTCCTTCGGTGCCGAAGGTCGTCGCGAGGGGCCTGCCGTTGAGAAGCAGTTGGAACTTACCCGGCGCGCCCGGGGCATTCCAATTGGCGACCCAGTCGCGCGTGCGGACCCAGACGCGGTACGTGCCTGGCGCCGGCAGGGCGACGGTCGTCACCGCGTCCGCGACCGGCACGCCGAAGCCGTGGGCGAGCCGATAGGGTGAGCCCATCTGGTCCATCGACTGCTGATCGAGCGCCCAGCCGCCCGGATCGTCGAAGCCCTCGGCCTCGACGAGGACATGGGCCTGTGAAGACGAACCCAGTGTCAGTGCCGTCCATGCCAGAAGTGCCATCATCAGGGTGTGCGCCGCCGTTGGCTTGCTCATCTTGGCCTCCGGAATCTGCGTGGTGGGCTGCTGCCCGGCATTATCGCGCCGCTCGGCCCCCGGCCGGGCGGGTTTAGCGCTCTTCGAGGGCGGCGATCTTGCGGACGCGTTGGGCGTGCCGGCCGCCGTCAAAGGGCGTGGTCAGCCAGATGTCGATCATCTTCAGGGCCATCTCCAGCGGCACCGTCCGGGCCCCGATGGAGATGACATTCGCGTCGTTGTGGGCTCGGCTCAGCCGGGCCAGCTCCTCGTTCCAGCAGACCGCGCAGCGGACGCCTCGGACCTTGTTGGCGACGATCGTTTCGCCGTTGCCGCTGCCGCCCAGGACAATGGCCCGATCGCACCGGCCCTCGCCGACCGCCAGGGCCGCCGGGTAGATGAAATCCGGATAGTCGCAGCTCCGGGCCGAGTCTGTCCCGAAGTCGGTGACCTCATGGCCCTGCTCGGTCAGGTGTTCCTTGATACGCTCTTTGTACTCGTACCCCGCGTGATCCGTGCCCAGTGCGATCTTCATCTGTGTCCTTTGCCTTTACCGCTCTATGAAAAGGTGATCAGTGTAGCGGGATCGGGCACGGACTGCAACGCGAAAGCGCATGAAAACCGCGATGACTGCCACCTGTTCGGTGCGCAAGTGCCTATTGAAAAGACCTTTACAGCCTCCTCATCCGGAGCGGTCTCTATCGGTTCAGCACCTGGAGGAGTCTTTCGACGACCACATCGAGCCGCCCGGCCACGTCGTATCTTCCTTCGCCGAGCTGGCGACGGATGTCGAGGACCTTCTCAATGCGAATCTCCTCATCGAGGACCGCGACACCGGTGTCTGCGTCGTCTTGCCAATGCAACGAGTTCATGTTCGACCTCGTGTTCCCAGAGCGAAGAATCCTTTCGCCGGCAGCCCCGCTCCGTCAAGGACCTGTCTTGTCTTGTCGGCTTTTTCCATCTTCGCATATCCCATCGGTACTCTATGAATCTTCTGTAATTATCGGAGCATTGGGCGTTTATGGAGCATGAGGATTCCGCCCAATTTGGGATAGTGGAATCCCCTATACCTGATTAGCCGCTGACGCGGACCGAACTGTTCCCCGGACGCCGCCGGTGGGGCGACTGCCGTTTTGTCGCGACCCGGACTTTCGCACTGGCGTCGGAGCCCGGTTGCGGATACCCTCTTGGCGTGGTGATGTTTTTCGGCCGCAGAGTGACCAGATGAAAGGATTCTTATGCCTACATCCGCTGATGCCGCGACCGCGAGATCTCCCTGGTGGCGTTCGATCGGCCCGGCGCTGATCACCGCATGCGTCGTCTTCGGGCCGGGCAGTCTGGTCATCAGCTCGAACGTGGGGGCGACCTACGGCTACGAGCTGCTCTGGCTGCTGGCGCTGGCGGGATTGGTCATGGGAGCGTACATGACCATGTCGGCGCGCACGGGCGTGACGGCGGGCGCGACCCACTTCACGACGCTCGCCCGCGAGGTGAACCGTCCCTTTGCGGCGCTGCTCGGCATCGTGCTTTGTCTGACCTGTGCGGCGTTCCAGTTCTCCAACAACCTCGCCATCGCCCTCGTGGCGGGCGCGTTCGCACCGGAGGGCCATACCCTGACCGTGCAGATCCTGGCGATGGGCGCGCTCAACCTCGTGCTGGGCGTCTTCCTTTTCAAGGCGACGCACGTCTTCAAAACCATCGAGCGTATCATGAAGGTCATGGTGGGCGTTGTGCTGGTCTCGTTCCTTTTCAACCTCTTTATTGCCAGGCCCGACTGGCTCGGCGTCGTCAAGGGTCTCGTGCCGGGCGTCCCCGAGGGGCTTTCGCTCGGGATTCCCCGCATCGTCGAGGGCGTGATCTCCGATCCGCTCGTCCTGATCGCCTCGCTGCTGGGGACGACCTTCTCCGTCGCGGGGGCGTTCTTTCAGGGCAACCTCGTGCGCGAGAAGAATTGGAACGTGGAGGACTACTACCGTGGCATCGGCGATTCGGTGGCCGGCGTGTGCGTGCTGACGCTGGTCAGTGCGATCATCATGACGACGGCCGCCACGGTCATCTTTGGCCGGCCGGCCGACAACATCGCCGGGCTGGCGCTGACGTTGAGGCCACTGCTGGGTTGGGTTGCGTTCTACGTCTTCTGCCTCGGGCTGGTCCCGATCGCGCTGAATCCCTTCCTCATCAATGCGATGATCGGCGGCACGGCGCTGGCCGATGGCCTCGGCCTGCCCGGCAAGCTGAGTGACCGTTGGCCACGTATCCTTACACTCGG
>JAAYBA010000515.1 GCA_012719085.1 Planctomycetota bacterium | reverse complement strand
GCGGAGGATGTCGAGGTAGAGGGGGCCGTAATCGACGTAGTGCTGGCCGCCGGTGAAGGCGGTTCCGCTTTCGGAATCGTCCTTCGTTGTTGCGGGCTGGGTGCCGGCGGTGGCCTCGATCTGGGTGTCCTCGTACCACTCGTTGAAACTGGTGACCATCATGATCCGCCCACACGTCGGGTCGAGGTTCGGCTTGGCGACGTCGGCGATCATGGCGCGGAAGATGTCCCCCTCTTTCGAGTCCTCGACGTCGGAGAAGTACCGCGCCCGGCCGGGATGGCCCTTGCGCACGGCGGTGTCGTTGTAGCCCGGCGCGATGGTCGGTATGAAGGCGACGTTCACGCTGTTGGCGGCCGCCTTGGCGGCGGCGTAATTGGCTGCCAGCAGCTTCAGCGCCGCGTGCGTGCCGCCGCGCGGGCCCACGGACTGGCCGTAGACGTCGTAGGCGGTGACGGCGTCGAAGTTCTTCGCCCATTCGGCCCTGTAGCCGGCCCCGAAGACATCGTCGCCGACAAGATACAGGTTCGGGAACTTCTCTCGCATCTCGCGCAGTGCCGCGTGCCCTTTGTTGCGGAAGTACTCCCGCGTCAGATAGACGAAGATCACCGGCCTGCCGTCGATGCGCAGGTAGTGCGGATGGTCGAAGTAGGTCTTCTGCAAATACGTCAGGTCGTCGATCCAGCGGCTGTAGTCGGGCCTGGCGAACGTTCCCAGCCGGCCGGTGGATTCGTACAGGATCGCATACTTGAGCTTGCCTGCGTCCGGATGCTTGAGAATCACGTCGCGCAGCGTGGTGTCGGTGTAGTCACCCGGCCGCCACCAGCTCGACGCCCAGAACGAAATCCCCCCGCGAACGCTCTGCGCGATGTGGTCGCCCACGACGTTGGGGTCGCTCGAATCGTAGAGGCCCAGCTTCGGCGCCTGGGGCGGGACCAGCCGCTGCCGCATCGCCTGCCGCCAGTTGCTCGCACCCCGCTGTCCCTGCGCGCGATACCAGGGATAGTAGTATACGCCGACCATCGGCTTGGCATTCGCGGCTGAGTCGTCATCTGCCAGCGCGGGCGCGGCCCATGTGAGCGCCGCAAATGCGAGAACAACAACCTGCCAACCTGCCGTGCGCCGGCCCAAACGGCCTTCCACCCGTGCTCTCATGAGGGGACCTCCAAGAAGTCTTTGCTTGTAGTTCTTCATGGCCCCATAGTGTCGCGTTCGGCTCGATACGTCAATACGGTGATGTGGAAAAGCCTTCTGCTGCCGGACGGCTCCGTCGCCTACGTCACCAACGGCCACAACGTCTACCGGTACGAACGACAAGCGTCTGACCACGTCGCGGCCTGGCGTTGTATCCTCTCTCACGTCGAACGCGTCGAACTGGCTGACTGCCACGACAGCCGGGAGGAACGGCCAAGCCCTCAGTGAGGCGCAGATCGGCGGCCTGATGTCTTCTGCGCTTGTGAGCTGCGAGCGATCCTTGGGGCTCTCATCGCACGGAGTCCCGCAACGTACATCGGGATCAGGGTTTCAGACCTGACTCCGAGCAGGCCCGCTGCCACAGATCGTGGACACCCAGGGTCTCCGCCCATACGCGCAGGTATTCTGCATCGAGGGAATCGCCCTGGACCTTGATAACACCAAGGATGTCGAGCCATTGTCTGTCGGAGACCCCTTGGCCCATCTGGTACCATTGCAGCTTGCTGAGGATGACGTCTTCCGGCGACGCCAGGGAAACCATCGAATCCGGGTCGTCATCCACCAATCGATCCGTGACCCTTCGGGCCAAGGCAATCTGCTGATAGGCATCCTTCTTCGGAACAAACACGTCGATCTTCACCATCGTTTCCAGATGGATCAGGTTGAAGGAAGAAGCGCTGCCGATGGCATTGGTGATCGCAGCCTCGGCAACGTAGTATTGATCCTGTAACAACGTGACCAGCCCAGAGACCTGAGCGACGGTCAGATGCGCAATGAGATCGGCATCCATCGTGGCGCGCGGGATGCCATATGCCGAACTGGCGATCGACCCGCCGATGTAGTATGGGATCGCCAGCCGGTCGAACGCGTCAATCACCGGCTTCAGTGCGCCGAGCAGGTCAGGCTTCTTCATGGCCTCGGTCTTTCAGGTATTCTCGGAAGCGATCCGCCAGTTCGGCTCCGTACAGATGGTGAACCAAGAGCGCTTGCAGTTCGGCCTCCCGAAGATGCGCATTTCTACGCGCAATCGCCCTTCGCGACAGGCTCAGCGTCACCTCCGACAAGGACCGAACCTGCGCGAACCTCCGTGCCGGCGTCGCCTCTCGAAGCAACGCGATCCACGCCGCCTCCGCGTTGCTGTCGGTATCGGTAGATTGAATCCTCATAGCGAATTTCCTATTGGCAGCGCCCGGTATAGGGCCAGGACAGCTAAATGTAAAGCACCAAGAACGCGATTTCCTTTGCCCGTGGGATCTTCCTTGGTGCCAGATCCGGATGCCGGCGTCAACAGGCGGCGTGGACTTCTGTCAGTGTCTGATTTCGTCGAGCAGGCTCAGGGCGGCGGCAATGAGGCGTTCGCCGGCGCCGGGGGCGAGGTGGGTTCCTCGGGTGGATTCGTAGCCGGCTTCGGTGTAGGCTTGGGCCTGGCAGACGTAGCCGATCGAGTCGTTCGTCAGGGTCGTAATGAAGAGCTTATCCAGGCCAGCTTGGTCTTTGATCGCCAGGCCGACTTCGACGAGAATCTCGCCCGGCAGGCCGAGGAGGTAGACGTCGCCCAGCCGCAACACCTGGATCTCGGTGGTAATCTCCTGCGGCGGAGTATCCTTCGTGGCCAGCGTCAGCGCGCCGCAGCGGGCGGCGAGCGTGATCCGCCCGGGGCGGATCGCGACGAGCTGGAGCCTTCGCAGGGCTTCAGCGCCCAGGGCTTTGCCGATCTGCTCGCAGGGGCCGACATCCCGCCGGATCGGAACGACGTTGCCCGCCAGACCCAGGGCGAAGAGACTGACGCCGCCTTCGGTCCGTTCGACCACGCGCAGGGCGTGCGCAGGATAGTCGGCGGAGATCGCGGTGCTGCGGAATGGATAGACGCTGACGGGATGACAGCCGAAGGCGAAGAGCGAGCCAATGATCTGCCCGTTGGGGTCCTCGACCCTCAGGACGGACACCGCCGGATCGATGGGGCCGAAGGTCAGGTCCGCCTGCTCGGGCGGCATCGTGAACGTCACGATGGTGCGGCCGTCGGCGCGAGCCTCCACTCTGCGCGTCGCCGCGATCTCGGCCGGCAATGTGAACGTGGTCTGCACCTGGCCGTTGGGCCGCTTGGGTCTTCGATTGTAGGCAACCTCGGGCAGCGCGCCGGTCGCGACGCCGATCTTCGCGTCCTGCATATCGCGATGGGCCATCTGCACCACACTGGCGAGCTTGCCGATCACCGTGCGAACGTAGGCCGGGTCGATATCCTCCGGCGCGATGCGGCTTTCGAGGGGGAGTTTTCCATTCGTGAAGATGTCCGGACCCGAATGCGTGTGCGTGGCGCAGACCATGATGTTCTGCCCGGGGATGCCGACCCGCTCGGCCACCAGCGCGCGGACGGGATTGGTGATTTCTTCCAGCGGCGAATACAGCAGATCGACCGAGACGATGGCGACGGTGTTAGCGCCGTCGCTGAGGACCAGGGCCCGGCCATAGAGTTCATCCAGAACGGAGTCACTGGGCTTGCCCTGCGAGCCGATCAGCTTCAGACCCAGGGGCGGCGTGATGTCCACCTTGGCACAGCCGGCCCGCAATGCCGCCCGGCTCATCGAACAGGAGCACAACCCGACTGCGGCAATCAGTGCCAATCTCAGAGCTTGATGCGTTCTCATCGTCGAACTCCCCTTTCTGAATCCGCCAAAGGCGGATCAAACCATTCTAACCGACTCGATGCGCCAAGGCCAGTCCGATGGCGCGCCATCCCGCCCGGGGCGGGCTGCCACCCACCGAGGAGGGCGAGGC
>JAAYBA010000514.1 GCA_012719085.1 Planctomycetota bacterium | reverse complement strand
GCGACGGGCAGGTCGGAATACGCATTGACGAACCAGGGCATGATCCGCCCGATCTTCTTGAGCAGAAGGTTGTGCTCCGGATCGAATTCGAGGCACGATTCGTCGGTAAAGTTCTTGAGCCGTTCCATCTTCTCGGGGTTGATGTAGCCGCCGTCGAGACTGATCTGGTGGCTCTTCGTGCCTGGGAAGGGGAAGAAGAACGTCCAGCGGAAGCGTCCCGGCCGGGCCCGACCGAGCAGCCGGACCGTGTCGAGCACGTCCTCGCGCCCTTCGTGAGGAAAGCCGATGATGATGAAGACCGAGCTGTGCATGCCGTGCCGCTGTACGGCGGCCATCGCCTCGACGATTTGATCGTTGCTCATGTGCCGGTTCAGGATGGTCCGGCGGACGGTCTCGCTGCCCGATTCGACGCCGAACTTGACGATCTTGCAGCCGGCCCCGGCCAGCGACGCGGCGCACTCGTCGTCGAAGAAGCCGACGTGGGCGTTGACCACGAAGGGAATGTCGCTGACCTTGCGATAGGCCCGGCAGAACGCCTCGACGTAAGCCTTGTCGAAGGTGAAGAGGTCGTCGTCGAAGATGAACATGCGGATGTTGCGGTAGTTTTTCAGCAGGTACGCGATCTCCTCGATCATCTGCTCGACGCTGAACCGGCGGATGTAGTTGAGGCCCTTGAAGCTGCACTGAAGGTCCCGCTTGTACGTCTCGACCATCACGTGGTTGAAGCAGTACGTGCAGGAGAAGGGGCAGCCCCGCGAGGCCATCAGACCGACCCATCCGTGTTTGGCGTCGATCATCCGCTGGAAGTCCATGCTCTCGTAGTCCTTCAGCGGCAGCCGGGTCAGCTCGGGCAGGGGACCGACGGGATTGACCTGCATCCGGCCGTCTCGGACGAACGCGAGATTGGGGACGGATTCAATGGGCTCCTGGTGGCTGAGTCGCTCGACAAACTCCAGGAAGGCGTCTTCGCACTCGCCCCGGAAGGCGTAGTCGAACAGGCCGGTCTCGAGCACCTCTTCGACGCACATCAGCGTGTGGACGCCGCCGATGACAAAGGGGATCGCGAATCTTCGCCTGGCCCACTCGGCCAGCGTCCGTGCGTAGGCCCATTGGTTGGTCACCACGGAAAAGGCCAGGACGTCGGGCGCTTCGCGGGCGATTCGCTCGACAAACTGTGTCTCGGTCGGCAGGGGCGCAATCTCCTCGCAGAGCTGCCAGAAGGTGACGTCATGTCCGGCGCGCTTCAGGATCGCGGTCATATGCGCGACACCATAGTTGAAGCCCAACTGCGAGTCGGCTGAGGGATAAATGAACAGTACTTTCATTACCGTGAATGACCTGGGGACGCCTTCATTCCGATTCCGTCACGGGCTCCTGAGTCGATCGGCGCCTGCGCCTTCGCGTCCGCATTTCGTGAATCCTCTGTTGCGGGCTTCCGAGTGTCCGGCCCGCCCGCTCCTGTGTGATTCGCATGATGATCTCGTCGATATCGACATGATGTGGATCGGTCAGCGTATTGACATGCACGATCCGGCATTCGGTGTCGCCGCAGGCGCTCCAGCGGCGGATGAAGTTCATGTTGTTGCTGCCGGCAAAGATCGTCAGTGTCGGCGTCTTGACGGCCGCGGCCACGTGCTGGCAGGCTGAATCGTAGCCGATGTACTCGTCGCTGTGGGCGATCAACGCGGCGACCTCAGCAATGCCGCATTCCACGACGAGGACGCCGTGCGCCATCGACGGAAAGTTGGGCGAGGAAAAATGCGTCTCGATACACGGCAGGCCGCAATGCCGGGCGTCGGCCATGATCTGCCAGGAACGCTCGGTCTCATCGGGACCGAACCCGCGATCGAGAAGGACCACGGTCGCCGGCACGGCGGCCAGGGCCCGTACGAGGCGTTTCTCGAATTCGAGGCTGATGCGTTTGCGAGGGTTCTGTCCGACACCCAGGTTGACGGCGATGATATGCCTGGCCCCCACAGCGCGCAGTCCATCGATCCGCATTCGGGCGGTTTCCAGGGTCGTCGGGGCTGTCCAGACGGTTGGATGACAGAACTCCGCGGCGCCGAAGACGGCATCCATCCAGTCGTTGGTCCTCTCGGCCATGCAGCGGCCGGCCGTCGCGGCGGCGTGGTGGCGGGTGTTGAAGAACAGGTAGTTCTCGCCGTGCAGCAGGGGGAGAACCCCGAGTTGGCTGATGCGCGAGTCCGGGTCGATCACAAGGATCGACCGCTCGCCGTCATCAGGCATTTCGTCCCGAAGGATCTCCATCGCCGCGTGCCATCCGGCGAACCGCTCGAATAACCCTCCGCGCCGCGCGTAGCTGATGGCGCGCAGGCGGATGCGGGGATCGCCTTCAAAGAGTCCGGCGAGCTTGCCGTTGCCCATCACGACGATGTCTGTCTGTGGGAAGAGCCTCAGCAAACGCTGGATCATCACGCTGAGGATGGCGACGTCGGCGCCGATCGTGACGCGCGAGAGCAGCACGATACGCGACGGCGCCCGGTCAACAGCATAGCGGTAAGGCCGGGTGTGGACGGACAGCGCCCGTTCATACAACTGCTGGGGCGAGACGATGCCGAAGCCGGTCAGCTTCTCATCGAGGTCCCGGCCGGCCGGGACCGTTCGGCAGAACGAGATGATCTGGCACATGACGCGGGCGTAGAGTTCGACGGGCAGTTCCTCGAAGTCGTCGCAGAGTTTCTCCACGACGATGCCGAACAGGGCGGCGGCGGCGATGTTGTCCAGATCCGGCTTCGAATGGAACGTCCCCATCTCGCAGAGCAGGTCGATATAGGCCGGCTCGTACAGGCCTTTCTGGAAGTACCGGTCGACGAACGAGAAGCCGATCTGGCGCGACAGGTGGCCGAGCGCCTCGACGTCGACCTTGCCGTCTCGCAGCTTGAGCCATCTCTGCTGATAGACCTCAGGTTCCATGCTGGGCACACACACTCAACAGGGTCTCGG
>JAAYBA010000513.1 GCA_012719085.1 Planctomycetota bacterium | reverse complement strand
GCCTCATCGAAGCGCGCCTTCAGCTCGACCAGGACGGTAACCTCCTTGCCGTTCTCCGCGGCCCGGGCCAGGGCGCCGACGACGGGCGACTGCCCGCTGGTCCGGTAGAGAGTCTGCTTGATCGCCAGGACGGCCGGGTCCTCGGCCGCCGTTTGCACCAGCTCGACGACCGGATCGAATCGCTCGTAGGGGTGAAACAGCATTACGTCCCGTTCCTGGATCGCCGGCCAGAGTTCCTCGGCGCCGATCAGATCCGCCGGCTCCTGCGGGGGCCATTCGCCGGCGCAGAGGTCCTGCACCGGGGGAATGTCGATCAACTGCATCAGGGCCCGCGCATCGAGCAGGCCGTCGATCTCGTACACGTCATGCCGGAGCAGCCGCAGCGTCGAAGTGAGCCACTGCTGGATGCGCGGATCGGGCCCGGCGCTAATCTCCAGACGGACCACACCGCGATGCCGCCTGGCGTGCACAGCGTCCTGGACCGTGCTGAGCAGGTCTGCCGCCTCGTCCTCCTGGATAGACACATCGGCATCACGCGTGATGCGGAAAACCGCGGCCTCGCCGATCCTGCACCCACCGAACATTGCGCGGGCATTGTCGATGATGATCTCCTCCAAGGGCGCGACATAGACCCCCTTCTCGGCGGGCACGTTCACGAATCGGGGCAGCGAGCCGGGGACGGGAATCACCACCAGCTTCTGCGACGACGGACCGATGCGAGAGGTACAGACCATCAGAGCGACGAACAGTTGCAGCCCCGGCAACAGAGGACATGGATCGAGGTCCTCCACCGCCAGCGGCGTCAGCACCGCCAACATCTCTGTGGCGAAGAAGCGCGCCAGGAACTGACGCTGCGGCGACGTCCATTCCTCTCGCCGAACCAGGTGGAAATCGTGGCCCTTGAGTTCTCCAAGCACCTCGGCGACGGCGGCTGTCTGCTGAGCCACCATCTCCTGGACCTTGCCGCCGATGAGAAGCAACTGCTGCGAGGCCGTCAGGCCGCTGGGGTCTCTCTTGCGCAGACCGGCCGCCTTCTGCTGCTTGAGCCCCGCCGCTCGAATCATGAAGAACTCATCGAGATTGGAGCTGACAATGGCCAGGAATTTCAGTCGTTCCCCCAGCGGCACATCCCGCGAGCGCCCTTCCTGGAGGACACGGTTGTTGAACTCGAGCCAACTCAGTTCGCGATTGATGAGGAACTCCGATGCCTTCAGGGCTTTCTTCGCCATAGCACTCTTCCCACCGTTCCATCGAGGCGTCTCACAGCCGAGCGGCCTCTTCCAGACGCACGTCCAAACCATAAATGTCCAGCATCATGTCCGCCGCGTCGGCCAGGGCCCGGCGTTCGAGGGTGTAGTCTCCGCTGGCCTTGACCAGGATGACCAGACCATTTCCGTCGATGCGCGATCGAAGCGTCTGAATCTGCTGTGTCCGGCTGCTGTCCAGCGACTCGGCGACGCGCAACAACGCCGCCAGCTTGTTCACGATCATCCGACGCTCCCGCGGCAGAGAGATGTAATCCAGATGCGAAGGTTTCGGTCGGCTGCGACGGTGGTAGCGTGCCACGTTGGCCACCACGGCCAGTTCGTCCTGCGTCAACCCGACGATTTCCGAGTTGGCGATCAGGTAGAAGCTGTGCTTGTGATGGGCCCGGCTGGCGACGAAGGTCCCGATCTCATGCAGGATGGCAGCCACCTCCAGCAGGAGCCGGTGACGTTCCGCCAGGCGGTGCTCGCCGGCCAGTTGATCGAACAGTTGCACCGCCAGCGAACGCGTCTGCTCGGCATGACTGACATCCACCTGATACTTCTGTGCGATGCCCTGGGCCGACTGGATGATCTCTCGATACGCCGCGTCGTCCTTGGTGCCGGCGGCATCACGCGCCAACTCCAGGAGCAGACCGTCGCGCATGGACACATCGGTCACGATCATCCGCTTGGCCCGCGTCGCCTCCAGTAGGACCTGGTAGACCAGCAGGGCCGGCGTGATCGTCTCAGCATCCGTATAGGGCAGTTGATAGGAGCGCGCCAGCTCATCGGCTGTCAGGGGCCGGCAGCGATCGAGCAGCTTGCCCAGGGCCTCGGCCGACACCGCTTCGAGGCGGTCAGCGCCCAGAGGCCTGCCGACCTGCGCCGCCGCCCATCGTGCATCGCCACCGACGGCAATGAAGGTCTGAACGCTCTTGAGCGGTAGAAGGCTGCGGAAGGCGGAGATCGCGCTGGCGACCTGCCCCTGAATCAGACGAGCGGCCTGGCCGGCCCGCTCCCCCGTCGTCGCCAGCACTTCCTGCATGCGGACCGAGCCGGTGGGCAGGCTCTGCGACGCGGTGATCTCCCCCCGACTGAGCAGGTTCAGCACGGTGCTGCCGCCTCCGACCTCGACCACCAGGGCCTTGCCTCGTCCCAGCAGCTTCTCCCCCACCGCTTCGCGCACCGCCGAGACGGTGAGCCGCCCTTCTTCAGTCACGCTGATGATCGAGACTTCCAGTCCGGCGGCCATCAGGACGCGATCGACGAAGGTGTCTCCGTTGGTGGCTTCGCGCACGGCGCTGGTCGCCACCGCACGAACGCGATGGACCCCGTACGTGTTCAGGACGTGACGGTAATCCCGCAGGATCCCCACGGCAATTCGCAGAGTCTCGGCGCGGATTTGACCGCTGCGGAACACGTCCTGCCCCAGGCGCACGGCCCGTCGGAGTCGTTCGAGGATCTGGACCCGGCCGTCGGGCAACACCTGGCCGACCATCATGCGAATGGAATTGGAGCCGATGTCAACGACCGCCATGATCTCGGCCAGCCCCGGCGTCTTCGCTCTGTCATCTGTCGTGGCCATAATCAACCTGCTCGATCCACGCCGCAGCCCAAAATGGCGTCATCCCTGCTTGCTGGTCACCTTCAGCTCCAGAGGTCGTCCGAAGGCTTCCCTGAAGAGGTCGGCCTTCTTCGCCGCCGCGGCCAGTTCCGCATCGGCCGGGCCCCGCACGTCGCAGGTCATGACGATTTTCCGATCCGACGCCTGGCACGCGATGCCTCGTACGATGCGGTTGTGGCTGCGGTCGAGACCGTCGGCTACCCGGAGAATGCCCGCCAGTACCCGCACGCAATACTGTTCGGCGTCGCTGAGGTTCCCATAGTACTTGTGACGCACATCCGGCAGGGCCTTCCGATGGTAGCGGGCAATCAGTGCGATCATCTGCCGTTCCGACCGTCGAAAAGGAAGCCGGGGATCGGACACGATCAGCTTCATCGCCGTTTTGTGGTGCCCCTGGGGGCCTTCCACCCAGCCGATGTCATGCAGCAGTGCCGCACAGTGAAGTCGGAACCGCTCTTCAGAGCCCATCTGATGGATTTCTTTGAGGGCGTCGAACATCTCCAGAGCCAGCCTCGTCACCTGATGCGTGTGTTCGCGCTCGTATTGACAGTCCGTCGCCAAGGCCAGGACAGCCTCCAAACGTTTGTCGTCCCAGCCCGTTCCCGCCGATACATCGTCCTGAAGCTGATCGAGGCTTCTTCCCTTACGAAACACATCGATAAATTCTCCCGGCAGTCCTGCGGCGTGAACGGCACGGGCCACCCGGTCGATGTCGTACGGGACGCGACGGTGCCCCACCTTCAGATTCCCGTCGGAGAACTCCAGCAACGCATACGAGGCCCGCCAGTCGCCGGCTTCCGGCCGCCCCACGCTGCCTGGGTTGACGAACCATACATCATCGATGTGACGGACGAACGGATCGTGCGAATGCCCGCAGACCACGACATCTGCCTGGGCGAACCGGGCCAGCTCGCTGAAGCGCTGTCGGGACGTATCAGAGTTCAGCAACTCATCGATCGAGGCCGGGCTGCCGTGCACCAGCAGCACTTCGAGTCCGCCGACCGTGCGGCGAGCCTGCTCCGGAAGTGACCCGAGAAAGTCCCTGCCGGCGGCATCGAGATGGGCATCATTCCACTGAAACGCCGTATACTTGGCCGGAGGCTTCTTGCGCTTCCATTTATCGCGCTTGCGCGAGAAATCGAGCACTTTGCGGTCGTAGTTGCCCACAATATTGACCTTTGCCACCTCGCGAAGCCGCCCGAGGACCTCGTTGGGAAACGGCCCATATCCGAGCATGTCCCCAAGATTCCAGATCTCGGCGGCGCCATGGTGCGCCGCGTCCTCGAGCACGGCCTCCAGCGAGGGCAGGTTGCCGTGAACGTCACTGAGAAGGGCTATCGTCTTCGGTCTCTTCTTCCGTGCCATGGATCGGCTCATCCGGTTTGTCGTGGTTGGGTCGCGGGGCGATCTCTATGTACGTTTCCAGCATCGTCTCCAGGTCGCTCCAGAACCGCTCTTCGTCGAGGCGTTGCCAATACTCGACGAGTTCGGCGAAGACCTGCCGACGGTGGTTCGCCCGCTCGGCGCGAAGGAACTCGAGTCCGGGCTTGAACCGGTTGAACGGCCGGGCATGCCCGAAATACGCGATGGTCCGGTTCCGCTCCTGCTCGATGAACGTTCCAAGATTCGCGATCCATGCATCGCAATCATGGATATCCCCGAGAAATGATTGCAGTTTCTTGACCGCCTTGATCGCACCGTCGAGCAGATCCTCGAAGACCGGGACGCAGACCTCCATCGTGTACCGCAGTTTCTTGGCGGCGATCCGCAGCCGATGGTGCCCAATGGCATCTTCCGGATCGTTCAGCACCGGCGCCGCCGACAACAGGTCGCGCTGACGCCGCCGCATGTGTGAGGCGGCCCGCGCGGCGGCCGGAGGACTCTGCAACGGAACGTCCTGTGTCCTCAGGATGAAACGGGCCCTCTCGATCTCGCCGTGCATCTCTGCCAGCGTATCGCCCGCGACAAGGCTGTCCAGTGCCTTGACAACCTTGGGCTGTGCGGCGAGACGGTCCTGACGAAGTCGCAGCAGCAGTCGCTCGATGCCCGGATGACTTCTCCGGTCCCCCTCAGCCGGACCGGCCAGAACGGCTTCCACAAAGGCAATGTGCACGTCCAGATCGCGAGCAGGTCCAAGCCCACGGGTCAGTCTCCGGATGCGCTTGCGCCATCGCGACACCTTCTTGGTCCCGAAGCAATCGGCGAACATCCCCAGCGCGACGCGCAGCCGTCGCGACGCCACCCTCGCCTGGTGCACCGGCTCGATGTCCTCGTTTCGCCGGACACCGGCCATCTGGGTCACCAGGGCATCGAGCTGTCCGCTCAGATACTGACAAGCCACGAGACGACAACTCGAATCGGCCGCGACCGCGCCTGCCCTGAGGTGTTCCTGGCCTTTATCCATCGGTTCCAGCACCGTCCCATCCAAGCATCAGCCGATGATATCCGGCCCCCATGTCTCGACCCCATCCGGCCGGTTGCCTTCCAACAGGGCGGCAAACGCCTGCACGGCCCTGCGTGCGTCGCCGATGGGGTGGTAGAACGCGTCCCAGTTCTCGCTGTCTTCGCCGTCGTGACAGGCGATGACGTGGTCGAATCGCCAGGCTTGCTGCATCTCGCTATGGGCGCTCTGGGCCCGGACCTCGATGTTCTCCAGGTCTTCCCGTGAGAGAATTCCCTTCTGCCGCTTCGTGCGCCGCAGGAGCTTTCGCCGCATCACATCGGTGACGAACTCGGGCACGGAGACGGTTGGGGCCCGCCCTTTCAGCTCGACGATCTCCTCGCCCGTCAGGGGTGACAGGAAGACGCTCAAAGACGAGACGCCGCGCGTCCGAACGAACTCGATCAAGCCCGATCCAATGAACGGATTGCCTTCGAAGAAGACATCGGACGCTGCCAAACTGCGTTCCAGTTCCTGGGTGTCCATCGCCTGCAAGTCGTTCCGGACGGAAAAGACATGGATGTGCGGCTGCTCTCGAACGGCCTCAATCTCGTCGCGGCAGCGGAAATGGTAGTCGATCCCGTCCACTTCGCCCGGACGCGGCGCGCGGCTGTCGTACAGCACGAACCTGCTCAGCCGGCCGGCGATGTGCGGGTAGAACTTCTTCAACGCCGCATAGAGCGGCCCCTTGCCCACACAGGATGGCCCCGAAAGAATGACCAGACGTCCCACGGCGATCTCTCGAAAGTGTCGTGATTCGCGTTAGTTACCTTCTTCCGGCACCAGCATAGGCAAGGTCAGTTCCCGAATCAAGGCCCAAATCGAGGTGGGTCGGAACGATCTCGACACCAATGACGATATCGCGACCGAACGTACGGCCGAACAGATCGGCCTTTCTCATCGCCTGCCTGACGCTCACAATGTCCCGGCTGAGCAACCGCAGCAGGACGGATCGCGGGCGAATCTGGCAGAATACGTCGTCCACCAGCCCCGAGCGCCCTTCGTCCAGCCCGTCGGCCAGCCGCAGCAGCGATGCCAGTCTCGTCACGTAGAGCTGCGCGTCGCGATCCAGGTCGCGGAAGTAGGCGTGGTTTCTGTCCGGCAGCGAACCACGATGATAGCGGGCCACCAGCGCGATGATGATCCGCTCCTGCCTCTGAAACGGCAACAGGGGCGAGTGAATGATGATGTCGCGAGCCGTCTTGTGATGGTCCCTGGGGTCTTGGGATTTGCCGATGTCGTGCAACAACGCGGCCGCCCGCAACCAGATCCGCTCGGTATTGCCCATCCCATGCAAAGGCGCAAGCTGATCGAACAGCCGCAAAGCAAGCCGGCTGACTCGAAACGCGTGCCCCATGTCGAACCGGCAGGATTGGCCGAGTTCGACGACGCGGTTGGTAATGTCTGCGATCTTCAGAGCAACCATCCAATCGGCCCTCGTCACGTTTCTTCGTTCCTACTACTTATCGGTCGAGCGGCCCAAATGCCTTGACCCTGCTTTTCGATCCGTCCATTTGGAGTCTACTGCAATGGCGCTTGCACAAGGTTAACAGGAAGTCAGTTTTCTGTTATGAGCCGTTCGGGCCCCGGCGTATAATGCAGGTGATATAAGAAGGCCCGTCGTACGCAACGGCTCCAACACGATGCGGTCCCCCTGGAGATGCAGACATGAAGTTCAGCGAGCGATTCAGAGTCGAACCGGGCCAGAAGATCACATTGGCCAAGCGGGACCCCGACGATACAGCCGGTCTGCCCGACAAGAAGGCGGCCCGCAAGCGGATGAAGCAAAACCTCAAGCGACTTTCCGAGCTTCAGTACCTTCTCTACGCCGAGAACAAACGCTCCGTGCTGGTCGTCCTGCAAGCCATGGATGCCGGCGGCAAAGACGGAACGATTCGGCACGTAATGGGGCCGCTGAACCCGCAGAGCTGCAAGGTCATCTCCTTCAAGACGCCCAACGAAGAGGAACTGGCCCACGATTTTCTCTGGCGCATCCATCGCACCACACCCCGCAAGGGGGAGATTCGTATTTTCAACCGCTCGCACTACGAGGACGTGCTGATCGTACGCGTGCACAATCTGGTTCCCAAATCCGTCTGGTCCAAGCGATACGATCAGATCAACGCGTTCGAGACGATCCTGGCGGAGAACGACACGCACATCCTGAAGTTCTATCTGCACATCAGCAAGGACGAGCAGTACGAGCGTCTCAAGGCCCGACTCGACGACCCGACCAAACACTGGAAGGCCAGCGCAGGCGATTTCGCCGAACGCAAATACTGGCCTGATTACGTCGCGGCCTATGAAGCGGCCCTGAGCAAGTGCAGCACGAAGCATGCTCCGTGGTTTGTCATTCCCGCCAACAAGAAGTGGTTTCGCAACTTCGCCATCTCTCAGATCCTTGTCGAGCATCTGTCGAAGCTGCGGATGAAGTTCCCCAAGCCGACCGCCGACCTATCGAACATCGAGCTGGAGTAGTCGAACGTGGAAAGGGGATTTGCCATGACCCGAACTCTTGCTGGGCTTTCCCTGGTCGCCCTGGCCGCCACCGGTTGCAGCCCGAGCTACCGCGTAGAGTTCAACGGCTATAGCGAACTTGCCGAGCCGGTCTCCCGACAGGCCCCAATCTGCGTCGCGACCGATCCCAATGCAGAGAACCTCATCTTCCAGAGACAGGTCCAGACCAAGGCGCAGCGGCTCCTCCAGGGCGAGGGATACACCCTGGCGGAAAGCCCGGAGAAGGCGGCCTATGAGATCGTCTTCCGCGTGGGCACGACGACCCACGAGGTGGTGGATCGCCGCCCGACGCCGGAGATGCGCGCGGGCTTCCTCTACGGCGGATACAGCCGAGGGTTCGGCTTCGGCCACACAACCTATGACGCGCCCTACTACGACACGCTGTACAGACAGTGGCTCGTCCTGCGGCTGTTCAGAAACGACCACCAGACGCAGCAGAGGCATCTCGTCTGGGTCGGCGAGGCGGCGATGCGCACCGACCGGCCTACGCTTCGACAGGCGGTCGATTACCTGCTCGTCGTCTGCATCGAGCATCTCGGCATCGACACGAGGGAGCAGATCACCGTCCGGATCGAAGGCAACGACCCACGCGTGCTGGATATCGCATCAGAACCATAGCTGGCATCGACAGACTCGGCACACCCGGAGGAAAACAACCACAACATGGACAGCGATCTCTGTATCCTCGGGGCCGGACCGGCTGGATTGATGGCGGCGATCTCCGCCGCACGCCACGGCGCGGGCGTCACCGTCGTCGAGGCGAACCAATCGGCGGGCCGGAAGCTCCTGGTCACCGGGGGCGGACGTTGCAACCTGACGCACGACGCCACCATCGACGAATTCGTCCGCGCCTTCGGCGAGGCGGGCCGGTTCCTGCGTCACAGCTTCCACGAAATGTCGCCGGCAGACGTCCGAACATTCTTCCACAATCGCGGCCTGCCCACGACGATTGAGCCCGATGGCTGCATCTTCCCCGCAGAAGGCCGCGCGGTCGATGTGCGGGAAGTCCTCTTGACCGAAGCCAAGCGGGCCGGCGTAAGACTGCGATGCGGAAGCCCTGCGATCGGGGTCGCTCTGGATGGGAATGCACTCGCCGTCGCCACAGCCCGGCACGTCATCCGGGCAAGGCGACTGGTCGTAGCCACCGGAGGCGTCTCCTGGCCGCAGACTGGATCAACCGGCGACGGCTACCGGTTCGCTGCGGCCTTAGGCCATACGGTCGTCGCCGCGAAGGCGGCCCTGGTGCCCCTGGTAACACAGCAGAAGTGGCCGGGCAATCTGGCAGGGGTTGCGGTTTCGGACGGACGCATCTACGCCGATTGCAGCCCGCAAAGAATCGCCTCCGTCGGCGCGATCGTCTTCACGCAGGACGGCCTCGGCGGGCCCGCCGCACAGGACATCAGCCGTCTGCTCGCCAACGAACTTGCCGGTGGAAAAAGCGACATCGGCCTGCGCATCGACCTGCTCCCGCAGACCCCGTTAGCCGAACTGGACGGGCAACTCCAACAGAAGCTGTCGGCCCATGCCCGGAAGACGATCTCGAACGTCCTGGCCGACCTCGTCCCGAAACGACTGGCCGCGACGCTCTGCACGCTGGCCGGATGCAACGGCGAGACCCAGGCCGGTCAGGTTAGCAAGGAGAAACGCAGGGCAATTGGCGGCCTTCTCAAGGCCCTGCCGGTGAATGTCACGGGCACGCGTCCCATTGCTGAGGCCACCGTGACGCGTGGCGGCGTGGACCGACGACAGATCGATCCAAAGACGATGGCATCAAAGGTCTGCACGGGCCTGTACTTCGCCGGTGAGGTCATCGACGCCGACGGCCCCTGCGGCGGGTACAACCTCCAGATGTGCTTTTCCACCGGGGCCCTCGCCGGGCACTCGGCAGCCCGCTCGCTCAGCACCAAGTCCCCGTCCACTGCGTAAACGTCAGAGCCGCGTCATCAACTGGCGGGTTTGTAGTACTCCATCGCCTCGGGGACAAGCGCTTTAAGGTTGCGGATGCGGGTCGAATCAGCCGGGTGTGTGCTGAGGAACTCCGGCGACTGCTCGCCGCTCTTCATCCCCGCCATCCGCTCCCAGAACACCGCCGCCGCAGCCGGATCGTAGCCCGCCATCGCCATGAAGATCAGACCCAGGCGGTCCGCCTCGTTCTCATGCAGTCGGCTGAACGGAAGCAATAGACCCACCTGCGAGCCCATGCCGTACGACGTCATGAACAGGCTCTTCGTCGTCTCAGGCTGTTCCCTCAGCGCCACCGACAACGCCATCCCGCCCATCTCGACGATCAGGCTCTGCGTCATCCGCTCGGCCCCGTGCTTGGCGAAGATGTGGGCGATCTCATGGCCGACGACCACCGCCAGCCCTGCCTCATCCTGCGTGACGGGGAGAATACCTGTATAGACAACGACTTTGCCGCCCGGCATCGCGAAGGCGTTGACCGCGTTGTCCTCAACGAGATTGAACTCCCACTTGAAGCCCTCGAACGGGTCCTTCGCCAGGTTCATACGAGCGTACTCGTCCACGGCCTTGACGATCCGCTCGCCCACGCGCTGGACCATCGCGTTCTTCTGGCCGTCCGAACTGATCTTGTTCTCGGAAATGAACTGGGCATATTGCTGAACGCTCAGCGAGTTGATGATCGAGTTGGGCACGAGGTTGAACTGCCGCCGGCCCGTAATCCCCACCTCTCCGCAACCGGCCACCAGAGACACCCATCCGATCACCAGACAAAACAGCCCTCTCTTCGCCACATTCATGGACGTTCTCCTTTCGTCCTCAGGATACCATCATCGCGGCCGTCGGCCGCCCCACTTGACACACCCTACACCATTAGGCCGTCGTGATCGCCCACACGCAAACCTTTTTTCCCCCTGGGTGCGAGTCGGCATCGGTCCGGGGCAGACATAGAAAGAGCCGGAGACGGCGAGAACACCGCCTCCGGCCTGTTTCCTGTTGAGTCCACGGGCTATGACCAGAAGCTGCGCAAATAGTCGATGCTCCTGTTGGCGATGGTTTCCGGGTCGGGGTCATACTTGAAGACCTCAACCGACAACCACCTGTCCCAGCCGACCTCGTCGATCGCCTCGGCGATGGGGGCGTAATCGACCTCGCCCATGCCGGGGCCGTAGAGGTTGGCGTCGTTGACGTGGAAATGGCCGATCTCGTCGGCCGTCACCGAGCGGATGACCTCCGGCACCGGCCTGGCCTCCGAGCACATCGCCTTGACGTCGAGATGGATCTTCAGGCTCGGATGGTTCAACTGGCGAACCATCTTCATCCCTTCCTCGACCGTGTTGATGAAGTCCGTCTCGGCCGGCGACAAAGGCTCCAGACAAATCGTCAGGCCGAGATCGTCCGCCTTCTCGAGTACGGAGCCGAGCAGGTCGGCCGCTCTCTGCCAGGCGCCGGCGTAGGTCTGGCCCGCGACGAGGCTTCGCTGTTTGGGCGAGCCGAGCACCAGGACCTTGCCGCCGAGATCGCTGCACAGATCGAGCAGAGCGAGGAGGTAATCCCGCGTGTGCATCCAGGTCACCTCGTCCGGCGTGGTCATGTGTAGGCCCGTCGGCCCGGCGAACAGCCAGTGCAGCCCCACGCATTCGAGCCCGTGGTCTTCGATCACCCGCCGGCTCTCTTTGCGTTGCGATGCACTGACCTCGGTCGCCGACAGCGCCAACGTGAACGGCGCGATCTCCAGACCATGATAGCCCAGCCGCCGCGCGATCTTGGCCACCTCGGCCATCGGCCGGCCTTCGAACATCTCGTTGCACAACGCGAACCGCATCAGACGTTCTCCGGAACGACGAACGGCTCGCGGTAGTTGCGCTTCAGGAACATGTTGGCCAGCTCGCTGTGTTCGCCGACGTACTGTTCCTTGTCGGCGTCCATCGTCAGCATCGGTCCGATCGTGATCGGCTCCTTCTCCAGGTCCACCTCGTTGGCGGCCAGGTGCTCGAGCATCCGGTTGAACGAATCCATCATCTCGGCGTTGTCGCCGATGGTCGTCTTGATCTCCTCGGGCGAGGCCTTCTTGCCCAGGCGATGGGAGGTATTGGCCATGTGGCACAGCGCCGCGGACAGATGTCCGATCTCGATGTCGCCGTTGAGGTCGCTGACCTTGCGGCTGCGGACGGCCTGGATGAAGTTCTCATGGTGTCCGGCGCCGCCGCGACCGGTGAACTGCTTGATCCGCTTGCCGTCGTTGTCGTAGATCCAGCCGCCGCCGTCATCGCAGGGGAAATAGCCGCCTTCGCACTGCACGCAGTCGCCTACGCGCGTGCCACGGAAATGATCCATCGCCCGATCGCCCTTCTTGCGGGGCAGCCCGCGCACCTCGAAGATCAGCGGCGCCGGCTTGTAGTCGAAGTAGGCGATCTGCGTATTGGCGGTCTCGCCAACGTCATCGGTCTCGCCCATGCCAAAACGGCCGCCGATGCTGAAGGCGTGTCGGGGCAGTCCCGGATCGCCCAGCGCCCAGCGGGCGATGTCCATCTCGTGCGGGCCCTGGTTGCCGATGTCGCCGTTGCCGGTGTTCCACATCCAGTGCCAGACGTAATGGAACTGGCTGC
>JAAYBA010000512.1 GCA_012719085.1 Planctomycetota bacterium | reverse complement strand
GCGGCATGCGGCGACGGAAGCGGCTCGGTTTGCCCCAGGATACGCTCGGCGGGGGGCACGTCAGACGATGGTGGGGCGACGTTGTGAGTGGTGGTGCGGTCTGGTTCAGCCGGCTGGCGTTCTTCCTGCGACGAAGTGGTCGAGGGGCCATGCATCCGTGCCTGCGTCGTCAGGGTCGGACGTGTCGCCACCCACAGCAGGGCGACGCCTGCCAGGACTGCGCCGCAGACCAGTCCGATTTTGAAATCTCTGTCCACTCTACCAGCCAACCGTGCATCCGGGCTTGCACATGCGCCGAACGGGTTGTCGGTGGGGCCGGAAAGCCCCACCGACGATCCGCACCGGTCTATTTCTGTCTGCTCTGTTGCTTGTTGGTGCCGATCAGCAGCAGGGGAGCGGCGATGGTGATCGACGAATACGTTCCGACGATGACACCCAAGCCGATGGCGAATGTGAAGCCTCGCAGTCCCTGGCCGCCGAAGATGTACATAATCAGGATCACGATGAACGTGGTGAACGACGTCATCAGGGTTCTTGAGATGGTCTGGTTGATGCTGTTGGTGATGGTCTGCGGCGTGAGCTGGGCCTTGTGCCGGTTCTCGCGGATGCGGTCGAAGACGACGATCGTGTCGTTGAGCGAATAGCCGATCAGGGTCAGGAAGGCCGCGATCATCGCCAGGTCGATCTTGAAATCGCCGATGAGCAGCGCCCGGCCGATGGGCGTGTCGGCGATATAAGTGCAGGCCGTCACGGCGCCCAGCGTGATGGCGACGTCGTGGACCAGGGCGGCGATGGCCGCCAGACCATAGCGAACGTTGCCGAATCGAACCCACACATAGGCGACGATGGCTGACAACGACAGGACGATGGCGATCAGGGCCCGGGTCTTCGATTCCGATCCGACCGACGGATCGATTTGCGTGACGCGTGGCAGCGACGTCTCCAATTGGGTGGCGGCGAGAACCCTGGTCCGCTCGTTTTCCGTGAAGCGGGTCCACTCGTCCGGACTAAGCTCGCGCAGGCCGGCCTCCGGCTCGACGCTGACGTAAACGAACGCGTTGAGCGGTTCGTCCGAATCGACCGCCTTGACGCCCGGCCCGAAGAGGGCGTAGCCATACCACATCAGTTGTTGCGTATCCGGCTTGAAACGCAGGTCCTTGAGTCGGCGATCGATCTCCGTCAGCGAGGCGGAGCGTTGGAGGCGGCACTCGATCCGAATCCCGCCAATATAGTTGGTCAGCTCGGGATAGGCATCGACCATCTCGGCGGTGATCCGCTGCTCCGAGAGGATCTGCGGTTCGAGGTTCTCCTGCATTTCCAACTGGCCTTCGAACGCCTCGTGGATGGCGTCGCTGACCACTTCATCAATCTCCGGTTCCTGGACGGCGGCCTGCGGAAATGCCTGTTCGAGCAGGTTTTGCATGATGGAAGGGTTAACCCGGCTGCACGTGACGACAAAGGCGTTGGCGCCCTTGGCGTCGGCGGTTACCGCCAGACCGGTCAACTGGCGGTGCTGTTCCGATTGTGCCTTGCGGATGGCGGAGGTGACTGTTTCGGGCGTCTGCCCGTGGCCGTCGGCGAACATGACCACCGCCCGGGTTTTATTGGTGGCCGTCGTGGTGATCTCGTATTGCCGTCCCGACTCGCCGATGCTGTAGACGTTGGCCGCTCGCAGGGCGGGATTGCCGATCTCGTTGCCGATTGCGATGATGCGGTCCTGCACCTCCTGACGCGAGAGCGAGACGCCCTCTTTCAGGTTGATCTGGACGCTGGTGCCGCCGGTGAACTCGATGTCGTACTTGTTGTTCTTGGCGTTGTCGCGGGTGAGGAATACCAGCAGGCCGCCGACGATGAGGATGCCGGAGACCGTGAAGAACACCTTCTGCATGCCCATCCAGTTGATGTTCGTCTCGCCGATCAGACGCAGCATGCCCAGGCGATCCTTAATGATCCGCTTGCCGACCAGGAAGTCGAAGATCAGCCGGGTGACGAACAGGGCGGTGAACATGCTCGATGCGATACCGAGCATCAGCACGATGGCGAAGCCCTTGATCTCCTCGGAGGCGACGTAGTACAGGATCGCCGCGGTGATGAACGTGGTCAGGTTCGCGTCAAAGATGGAACTGAAGGCCCGCTCGTATCCGTTTCGGATGGCGGACGCCAGGCCGGTGCCCTTGGCCTGCTCCTCGCGAATGCGCTCGAAGATCAGCACGTTCGCATCGACGCTCATGCCAATGGTCAGGATGATGCCGGCGATGCCGGGCAGCGTGAACGTTGCCCGCAGGCCGGCCATGATGGCCAGTACGAAGAAGATGTTCAACAGCAAAGCCACGTCGGCGACAGCGCCGGCGAACAGATAGTAAACGGCCATGACGGCGACGACGGCCATCAGGCCGATGATGCCGGCCTGGATACTCCGGTCGCGGTTGTCGGCGCCGATGGACGGGCCGATGGTCTTTTCGGAGATCGGCTGCTCGATCAGTCGGGCGGGCAGCGAGCCGGCGTTGAGCTTGTTGACCATGTTCGTGATGTCGGTCGGCGTGAAGCTGCCCATGATGATGCCTTCGCTGCCGATCGGACGGTCCTTGCTGATCAGAGGCGCCGAGATGGCGACGCCGTCCAGCAGAATCGCCAGGGGGCGCCCGGGGTTCGCGGCCGTGACGTTATAGAACAACGCGCCGCCCCGGTCGTCGAGGCGGAAGCCGATGGCCCTTCGACCCATCTCATCCGACGACGGATAGGCTTTCTCCAGTTTCCAGTCGCGTCCGCTGGTGACGTGCAGGATGGCCTCGTTCGGCCGGTTACTGGCGAGGACATACGTCTTGTCGCCAAACTCGGCCACGATGGCGTCCGAAGCGCGGAACTCCGCCGGTTCTTCGATCGCACACCAGACGTATTGATTGTCGGAGGCGTACCGGGGACCTTTTTCCGTCAGCGCCTGCCGATAGCGTTCGATCTCCGCTTCGCTCAGTTCGGCGCGACCGCGCGTCGGCAGGACGCGCCATTCGAGGATGCCCGCCCCCTTGAGCATGCGCTGAAGGTCTCTGGGGTCGTCGAGCTGGCCCTGGAAGGGGCGGTAGCCGTCGTAGGCCGCAACGAGACTCTCGATGTCGGCGGCGCGGTCCGGGAACTCGGTCTTGAGCTTCTCGATCTGTTCGAGTCGCGTCGAGGACTTCTCAGGCAGTTCCAGGACGTAGGTGATCTGATCCATCGTCAGGTTCAGCCGATCCAGCCGGCGTCGGGCGGCTTCATACTTGTCGTTGAGGCCCGACTCGGCGGTGAGCTGGTTCTGTACGGCCACCAGATCTCTGTATGCAGTGACGTACTCGGTCAGCGGGACGACCTGCTCGTCGGATGCGGCGAAGTCCTTCAGCGTGCCGGCCAATTCGTCGGCGCCGAGCCGGATCCAATCGCCCCGATTGGCCTCGACGCGGTCCATCGCGATTCCCGCTGCGCTCATCGCGGTCTTGAGGCCGTCGAGTTTGTTGTAGAGAGCGTCTCGCTCGTTCTGGGCCTGGCGGCGTGCGTCGTAGGTCGAGGCCAATTCCTTGAGGATCTCCAGGCGATCTACGTCGCCCTGCGCCAGGCGGGAAAACGTCGCATCACGCTCGACCCCGCTGTCCTGCAGCGAACGGATGATGCTGGCGGGGTTGACGTTCCTGGCCAGCAGATTGCTCAAGGTCGCCTCGTACTCCTGCCGCATCTGTTGTGCGGCCTTGCTGGCCAGGGGCATCTGGATCTCGAAGCGCGTGTTGCCCTGGGGACGCCAGACGAGGTTCTGGATGTTCGCCGGGTCGATGCGCCGACGGAGGACCTGGATCATTCGCTGGGCGAGATCCTGCTCTTCGGCCGCACTGAGACCCTCGGTGTCGATGGCATAGATGAGACTGGTCCCACCGGCCAGATCGATGCCCTGCTTGAGCGTCTTGTTGGGGGGGTACAATGTCCACAAGGCCGCGGCCACAAGGACGACAGTCAGAATGCTCTTCGGCACCAGATTCTTGTTCATAGCGTCTTCCTGTTCAGGTTCTTTGCTGAGTCAGTCTCTCTTCGGCCATCCGCGCGGGCAGCTTAATCTTTCCCTTCCTGTGAGAGATTCTTGCTGATCGCAGACGTGCTGACCCGTATTTTGGTATTGTTCGATTCATCGATCTTCAACACGACCTCATCGCCTCGAACCTCCACGACGGTTCCGAAAATCCCTCCGATGGTTCGGACCCGGTCGTTTTTGTTCAGCGATTGGACCATCTGCTTCTGCTTCTGTTGCTGTTTGCGCGGCGCACGCATCAGAAACAGGTACATCAGCACGAAAATGAGGATCAGCGGCAGAAACTGCATCAGGGGCGACACCTGTCGTTCCGGGGCAGGGGCGGTTGCGTCGCCGCCGGGGTCCTGAACGACGGCAGTGCCTTCCTCGCCGCCGCCGACCGGTTCCGAACCGATCCGCACGGGGGCCTGATCGCCGTCTGCCTGCGCTATGATCCACACGTTTGCCATGATGCTTTCCTTTCAAGGCCTTGGGTATATTCGCGATAGCGTATAGAACGGAGATAGAATTGTCAAATTCAAATGGGCCTGTCTTGTCGAAAACCCTTGGAGCACCGGTGCTTATCGGACGGTGTCGCCCCGCGTCAGCTCGGCGGCGGCCCAGCGGTCGAAGGTTCCCCGTTCGATCTGGAGGCGGATCTCGGCGAGCAGGCGCTGGTAGAACCTCAGATTGTGCAGGGACAGAAGGATGGGTCCGAGCATCTCGGAGCAGTTGAAGAAATGCCGGATCGCCCCCCGGGTGAAATGCCGGCAGGCATAGCAGTCGCAACCGGCCTCGATCGGCTCGATTGAATCGATGTGGGCGCTGTTGCGCAGCCGCCGGGAGCCCTGCCGGGTAAAGGCGAAGGCGTTGCGTCCGTTTCGGGTCGGCAGGACACAGTCGAACATGTCCACTCCGGCCCGGACAGCGGCGATGATGTCGGCGGGCATGCCGACACCCATCAGGTACCGGGGCCGGTCGGCCGGCAGTAGGGCAGCGGTGTGCTCGACCGTGTGGACCATGTGTTCGTGGCCCTCTCCGACGCTGAGGCCGCCGATGGCATATCCGTCAAAACCGATACGGACGATTTCTTCGGCGCAATGGCTGCGAAGCGCAAGATCGATTCCGCCCTGGACGATGCCGAAGAGCAACTGCCCGTCTCGGCGGTGGGCCTGCCGGCATCGGCGGGCCCAGGCGACGGTGCGCGCCACGGCCTTCTCCAGGCGGTCGGGCTCCGCGGGGAAGGGGGTGCATTCGTCGAAGCACATGATGACGTCGGCGCCGAGCCGGTTCTGGATGTCGGTGGCGATCTCGGCGTTGAGGTGGACCTTCGCGCCGTCGACGTGACTGGCGAATTCGACGCCTTCGTCGTCGATCCGGGTCAGCGCGCTGAGAGAGAAGACCTGGTAGCCCCCGCTGTCAGTCAGGATCGGGCGGTCCCACGCCGTGAAACGGTGCAATCCGCCGATTCTCTCGACGACCTCGACGCCGGGGCGGAGCATCAGATGGTATGTGTTGCCGAGGATGATGGCGGCGCCGGTGGCCTCGATCTGGTCGGGCGTGAGTCCTTTGACGGTGCCGGCGGTGCCGACCGGCATGAAAGCGGGCGTCTGGACGGCCCCGTGGGCTGTGGTCAGCACGCCGCGACGGGCGCCGCAGTGGGGGTCGGAAGCGATGACTTCAAAATGTGGCATCAGAGGTTTGTCGATCTCCGTCAATAGGTTCCATTGGTCCCATACGCCCCGTGTGTCCTGGTCCTTCAGTACAGGCTCGCGATTGCCGAGCCCGGATAGTAATGCTGGAGGATCTCTTCGGCACTCTTGCCGAGTCGGGCCATGCCCTCGGCTCCGTGCTGGCACATGCCGACGCCGTGGCCCCAGCCGCGACCGGAAAGGAAGGCCCAGCCGTCGCCCCAGGGGACGATGTGGCAGATCGTGCTCTGGATTTTGCGTCCGCTCGGGTCGAGGGTCAGGCGAAGGTCTTCGCCTCGAAGCGTTTCGGTCTTGCCCGTCGAGCCGACCAGGCGGACCTTGGTCAGCCGTGCGAACTGTCCGTGATCGCTCTTCTCGATGGTGACGATGCCGGTGATTTCTCCGAGCTTTTGCAGGGTGGGGTATCTCTCGAAGAGACGGGCCGTCACGGTGGCCCGATCGAACTGGGCCATGGGCCAGAAGAACATCCCCATCTTCGCGACGTCTTTGCAGTAGGGGCATGGCACCGCCTTGAGCGGTGCGAAAGCTTCGCCGAAGACACGCTCGCAATCCTCGGTATGCCCGCCGCAAATGGAACTGTAGTACGTGGGGAACAGGCCCGTCTCGGGGCTCCCGCCCGGCCCGGAGACCAGCACTTTGCCATAGGTGGCGGTCACGGCATTCCATATCTGCGCCGTCTCGGCGCTGAGCCCACGATAGACCTGGCTGGCCTGCGTGCTGCTGACGTCCCAGGCGCGATGGACGCCGAAGCGGTTTTTGGTGTAGAGGCAGTAGGTTCGGGCGGCGACGGCCTGGGCCCTGATCGCCTGGGGTTCCCAATAGGCAGGCATCTCGGCGCCGACAACGCCGGCCAGGTAGGGTTCCAGTGGGACGATGTTGATGGCGTGGAACGTCTGGCTGTCGCTGTTGCGGATCAGTCGCAGTCTGCCGCGGTAGCTCTGGCCATTCAGGGAGAATACGTGGGGCTTTTCCGTGCCGATCGTCACCTCTTTGGCCGAATGGGACGTTGCTCCGAGGTACAGGCGTCCGTCGGAGACCGTCACGCGGATGGGGCCGTCGAACGGGGCGGTCAGGCCGCCGCCGGTCGGCAGCGACACGGCCCCGGCATGGTCACTGACGTGCATCGGCGACAGCGCCGCCACGGTGCACTCGGTGGCGTTGGGCAGCAGCAGGACGCGCACCCAGAATCGCGAATCCGCATCCATCTGGGGCGTGGGGCGAACGATTTCCCGCCGGCCGCAACCCGCCAAAAAGATCAGCAATGCCGTCAGGCCCGGCGCCGCCTTGGCCGCAAGGCGTCTGCCGTATGCCGACGATCCCGACGCCCGCCGACTGGCCACGGCTGCAAACGGCTTGTTGCATGACAGCAAGGACATCCAGCACGAGCCGGTAGGCTAATCGAGGTTTCTCAGTGAAAGGCCAAGACCCGAGAGGGCTTTCTTGATCTCGTTCAAGCTGGTGACGCCGAAGTTCTTGCAGCCGAGAAGCTCGGCCTCCGTCGTACGCGTCAACTCGCCGACAGTGTGAAGATTGAGTTTCTGAAGACACTTGCGAGCCCGCACGGACAGTTGGAGATCGTCCACGAGCTTGTTCAACAGACCCTGCTCTTCCGGCGAACTCGGCCCGGAAAGTTCGCCGGACGCCAGGCTCTTGTCTTCCAGCGCCATGCCCAGACGAAGCCCCTTGGTGTCCAGGATCGCCTTGATCTCGCGGAGCGAGGTCTCACCGAAGTTCTTATAGCTCAGCAGTTCGGCCTCGGTGATGTTCAGCAGGTCGCCCAGGGTGCGGATGTTCATCTTCCTCAGGCAGTTCCGGCTGCGAACAGACAGTTCGAAATCGGAAATGGGCGTCTCGAGGATCTGGTTCTTGCGGCTTCTCTTCTTCTCCCGCTCCTCGTCATAGTACATCGTCTTGGAGCTGTCGACGTCCTTCTTGAAGAGTCGGGCGCGCGGGTGGTTGGGATGGCATTCGAGCACCTTGTCGATGCATGCGCCGGCCTTGTCGAAGTGGCCGGTGTCTTCATAGAGGACGGCGAGGTTCAGCAGGGCGCTGATGTAGGCCGGGGCGCACGCGATCGCCTGCTTGTAGTAGTTGATCGCCATCGACTCATAACCCGACAGATCGTGGCGATAGGCCAAGTGAAACAGCGCGCGATGGTGTTCCGGGGCCAGCTCCAGGACCGTCTTGTAGTTCTGCACGGCCTTGTCGTAATTGCCCTGGGCTTCCTGAAGGCGTCCGAGCTGGTAGTGGTATTCGGCACTGACATTCTCGAAATTCCTGCAGGCCTCCAGTTCCCTGGCCGCGGAGTCCAGATCACGTCCTTCCCGATAGGTGGCCGCCTTCTCGATGTTGACGTTCAACGGTTCGGCCCCGAAGTCGAGGGTCCGCTGCAGGCAGTCGATCGCCTCGGAGTATCGGCGGCGTTTCCGCAGGGCGTACGCCAGGAAGGTGAACTTCTCGATGCCGTCCTTGGCTTTCTGGAGCTTTTCCACCGCCTCGGCGTGTTTGCCGAGCAGGAACAGGCCGATTCCGACTGCCAGGTTGGCTTCAGCGGACGTCTTGCCGGATTCCACCTGGACTCTCTCGGCGAACCTGATGCGGCTGGACTCGCTGGAGTTGACGAGGCGCGACAAAGCGTGCAACTCCTTCATGGACGGCAGTGCCGCAAAGAGGTCAATCTCCCGTTCGGAAATCTGCTCCATGGATATCGTCTCCCAAAAGGACCTGTTCATGTCGGTCGTACGTAAACCCCGGAATCGGACAAGATGGTATTATACGCTTGTCCGTCGGTGCTGCAACAGGTTTTTGACGTGGGGCTCCGACGCGGCCGGGTGCGGCACCGCGCGAACCGGCAAAAAGCTCTTTCTTTGGCGGGTGGTTTCTGATACTACTGGGGGCGCTTGTATGGATCTGAAGAGCCGATATGCAGATGACGCTGCTGGTTATTCTGCCGGTCGCCCCGTGTGTGGGAACGAACGGATCGTCGCGAGGGTGAGGATTCTGTCTTTTGTGGGACGGTAGGACTGCAGGTGCGCTATGGCTGACCAGGTGCTGATCAGGGACGGTCGGGTAATCGACCCGGCCAACAATCTCGACGCTGTCTGCGACGTACTCATCCTCGACGGCAAGATCGCAGAGGTCGGCCGGGTCAACGGCGCGGTCGCCAAATCGGTCGGTCGGACCATCGATGCGACGGGCAAGCTCGTCACGCCGGGGCTGATCGATATCCACGTGCATTTCCGCGAGCCGGGCGACGAAGAGGAGGAGACGATCGCCAGCGGCTCGGCCGCCGCGGTAGCTGCAGGGTTCACCTCGGTGGTCTGCATGCCCAACACCAATCCCACCATCGAGAACGAGACCGATATCGAATACGTCCATCGCAAGGGCCGCCAGGCGCGGAAGACCCACGTCTACGTGATGGGCGCGATCACCAAGAAACGCGAGGGCGTCGAGTTGGCGGAGATGGGCTTGATGGCCGAGGCCGGCGCGCGGGGGTTCACCGACGACGGGCACGGCGTGCAGGATGTGGCGGTGATGCTGCGGGCCCTCAAGTATGCCAAGATGTTCGATCGCGTGGTGGCCCAGCACTGCCAGGACGACCGGATCGTGGGCCAGGGCGTGATGAACGCGGGGTACTACTCGACGATCCTGGGGCTGCCCGGCATGGACGCGCTGGCCGAGGAGGGCATGCTGTGGCGCGACATCCAGCTGATTCGCAAAACCGGTGTCCGCTATCACGCCCAGCACATCTCGACGGCCGGCTCGGTTGAGCTGATCCGCCAGGCGAAGAAGGACGCGCTGCCGGTGACGTGCGAGGTGACGCCGCACCATCTGCTGCTGACGGAGGAGTTGTGTGCCGATTACGATACGAACTACAAGGTCAACCCGCCGCTGCGCAGCCGAAAGGACGTCGAGGCGCTGAAGCAGGCGATTGCCGAGGGGCTGGTCGATGCCCTGGCGACCGACCACGCCCCGCACCTGCAAAGCGAGAAGGAGCTGGAGTTCCTGGCGGCGCCGTTTGGAATCGCCAGCCTGGAGTGTGCGTTGGGATTGTACGTGAAGGCCCTGATCGAACCGAAGATCCTGGACTGGCCGGAGCTGATCCGGCTGATGACCGTCAACCCCGCCGGGATCATCGGTATCGACAAGGGCACCCTGGGACGCGGCCGCCAGGGCGACGTGACGATCATCGATCCCGATGTCGAATGGGTCGTTGATGTCAACCAGTTCGTCTCGAAAAGCCGCAACTGCCCCTATCATGGTTGGAAGCTCAAGGGCAAAGCCGAGAAGACCATCGTCGGAGGCGAGCTTCGCTTCGAGGCCGAAACGGCTGGCATTGCCGTCTGAGCCGGTGTGGTGAGTCGCGCCGCAAGGATCGCCGAGACGGTGAGGGAATAGAAAGCAGTCATGGTCGAACGCGAGCAGTACCCCGAGACCCTGCGTGAGTCGGACAGTCCCTGTGCTGTCGATGGCGGCTGTGCCCCCGGTGCATTGTCCGCATTGGGACCGGATGGGGGCGACACGGCCGAGCCCGGGTTGTATGCAGGCAATCGCGTGCTGTCGTTGCTGTTCGATACCCGGACCCCCGCCTGGAGGTACATCCTTCGCGCCGGCCTGATCAGTCTTGTGCCCAGCCTGTTGGTTTCCTTCCTCATTGCCGGTGTCGGATTGGGCAATGAGGAGACGATGCCGCAGTTCGATCGGGCGGCCGGGCCCGTCGTTCTGTTCGTGATGGTTGTAGTTGTTTCGCCTGTGGTTGAGACGCTGGTCTTGGGGTTCGGCCTGTGGTTGCTTGCCTTTCTGACGCCAAAGCTGCTGTGGCAGGCGCTGGGTTCCTCTGTGATCTGGGCGATCCTGCATTCCCTGGCGGCCCCGGCGTGGGGCCTGGTGGTCCTGTGGCCGTTCTTCGTGTTCTCCTGTGCCTACCTGGCCTGGCGCCGGCGGTCGTGGTGGCATGCGATGGGCATGGCCTGTGGTGTCCACATGTTCCAGAACCTGTTGCCCGGCCTCCTTGTCGCGGCCGTGTGAGTCCGAAGGCACGATGTCTGAGATGAACGAGAGTTGAGATGGTGATTATCGATGGAACGAATCTGTTGTGGGCGGTTCACGAGGCCTGCGATGAGCCGGAAGTGACGAACGAGATTCAGCTCTGCCGGACGTTGGATCGCTATTTCTCGATGACATCGGAGGAAGGCGAGGTGGTCTTCGACGGAGCCGGCCCGCCGGACAAGAGCGAGTTC
>JAAYBA010000068.1 GCA_012719085.1 Planctomycetota bacterium | reverse complement strand
CCCTGCATCGCCTGCATGAAGACGTCGGTATCGAGGAAGTGACAGCCGAGCGCCTTGGCCAGCAGCACGCCAATGGTGCTCTTGCCGACGCCCGGCATGCCGATCAGAACGATATTGCGATCCTGGTTCTCCATACTCGGTGCACAGGGTAATCGGACGGCCTGCCAGCGGCAACCCCAAAGCCGCGCTCGTGGCGGATTGACAAATGGCCGGCCATCCTGTAACAACGGGGCGGCAGCGTTGGTGTATCGCGAAGCCGAAGCCGGTGCAATGGGTCTTAGGAGATGGTGGCATGAAGACGGGTTGGACGATTCTCGCGTTGTGTTCTGTAATGCTGGGGCTTGCCACGGCCTCGCCGGGGCAGACGCGGATCAGCGTTCAGGTCGATCAGCCGGGGGCCGCGATCCGGCCGACCATGTGGGGCGTCTTCTTCGAGGACATCAATTTCGGCGCCGACGGCGGCCTGTATGCCGAGCTGGTGAAGAACCGCTCCTTCGAATTCCCCGATAGCATCATGGGCTGGAGCCGAATCCTGCAATCGGGCTCCGAGGGCTACATCTACGTCGAGAAGTACCCAGAGAAACAGACGAATGCGAATTTCCTGCGGATGAAGGTCGGCAAGACCGGCCGGGGTTTTGGAATCTCCAATGGCGGATTTCGAGGCATGGGCATCCGCGAGGGCAAGGACTATCGATTCAGCGTCCGAGCCCGTCTGACCGCAGGAGGCCCGATGACGCTACGAGTCGAACTGGCCGGTCGCGGCAGGCGGCCGCTGGCGGAGACGAAGCTCGATCGCTTCACCTCGCAATGGCAGGAGTATACCGCCGTGCTGCGCGCCGAAAGCACCGAGGAGAAGGCCCGCCTGAACCTGTTCGTCGAGGGCTCGGGCACGCTGGACCTCGACATGGTGTCGCTCTTTCCCGTCGATACGTGGAAGGATCGGGAAGGCGGCCTGCGGGCCGACCTGGTGCAGATGCTGGCGGAGATGAAGCCAGGCTTTCTGCGATTTCCCGGCGGATGCATCGTGGAAGGCCGCACGCTCGACGTGCGGTACCAATGGAAAACCACGATCGGCGACCCCGCCGACCGCAAGCTGATCGTCAATCGCTGGAACACCGAGTTCAACCACCGCCTGACGCCCGACTACTACCAGAGCTTCGGGCTGGGCTTCTATGAGTACTTCCTGCTCAGCGAAGACCTCGGGGCCGAGCCGATGCCGATCATCAACTGCGGCATGGCCTGCCAGTTCAACACGGGCGAGCTGGCGCCGATGGACGAGTTGGGACCCTACGTGCAGGATGCGCTCGATCTGATCGAGTTCGCCAACGGGCCCGCCGACAGCGGCTGGGGCCGCAAACGCGCGGAAATGGGCCACCCTGAGCCCTTCGGCCTCAAGCTGCTGGGCATTGGCAACGAGCAATGGGGGCCGCAGTACATCGAACGCTACAAGGTCTTCGTCAAAGCAATTCAGGACAAGTATCCGGACATCCAGTTGATCGCCGGGACGGGGTCCGATGCAACCATCTTCCCCAACGGCCAACAGGAGATCGACTACCTCTGGTCGCAATACCGCCGGCTCAAGGCCGATATCGTCGACGAGCACTTCTATCGCCGGCCCGACTGGTTCCTCGACAACGCCCACTTCTATGACAACTATGAGCGCGACGGCTCGGAGATCTTCGTCGGCGAGTACGGGGCCCAGAGCATCGGCGTCGCCAGCCCGGACAACCGCAACAACTGGCACACCGCTCTGGCCGAGGCGGCTTTCATGACCGGGCTCGAACGCAACGCGGATCTGGTGACGATGAGCTGCTACGCTCCGCTGTTCTGCCACGTGGACGGCTGGCAATGGCGGCCCGATTTGATCTGGTTCGACAACCTCCGCGTCTTCGGCACGCCGAACTACTATGTACAGAAGCTCTTCAGCCTGAACCGAGGCGACCGCGTGCTGCCGGTGGCGGTGGCCGAGCCCGCCACGACGCCGGACGGCAAGCCGCGATTCTATGCTTCATCGGTCTACGATGAGACCTCGAACGAGATGATCCTCAAGGTGGTCAACGCGACGGGCGAACCGGTCCGGGCGATCATCCAGACCAGGGGCGCCAAAACGGTGGGACTTCAGGCGAACGTGACGGTCCTTGCGAGCGACGATCTGAACGACGAGAACTCGTTCGAGGCGCCGCGAAAGATCGCGCCGGTCGAGTCGAGGGTTCCGGTGCGCTCCGCCGAGTTCCGCTACGATTTCCGCCCGTATTCGATGACGATCGTTCGACTGATGTGCCAGAGCCAATAGACAGATGGTGGGCGTGGCCCACCCTACGGCCTCTCCAGGAGCTGCATGTCCTCGCAGCCCTGGACGTCCAGCTTGCGATCCTCCCGGGTCCGGATCGAGACGTTGTCGAAGCGCCAGCCCTTGGCGAACATGATCTGTCCGGCTGTGTCGGCTTCGATCTCGATGTCTTTGAGGATGAAGTCCTTCAGAATCGATGTGCGCATTCCAGAGGCGGAGATGGCTCGTCTGGCTCCGGATGCCTGAAGCCGTGCAATGTGCACATCCTTGATCTCGGGAATCCCCCGCTCGGGCGGTTCGACCTTCTGGAGCAGGGTCTTCCAGTGTGGCGGGAGCGTCTGGTGCGTGTACCCCTGCGGCAGCGTGCAGTAACTGTAGCTCGGATTCCAGTTCACAGCCACATCGAGAACCGCACCGACGCCGTCGATCTCGATATCTTCCAGATGAATATCCTCCACCGTTCCCCCGCAGGTCCGGGCCGATTTGAACCGCAATCCGGCGCCCATGCCGCCAGCCTTGAGGTGATGGGCCAGCACGTGGCGAATGCCGCCGGACGTTTCGCTGCCGCAGGCGATCAGCCCCCCGCCCGCGCGGGAAGTGTTGTTGCGGACGACGACGTACTCCGTGGGACGGTTCACTCTCAGCCCATCGGCGTCCCGGCCGGCCTTGAGGCAGACGTTGTCGTCCCCGCCCTCGATGTCGCACTTCTGGATCAGCACGAACGACGAGGAGTCGATATCGATCCCATCGATGCCCGGCCCGTGACCGTCCGTGTTATTGCGAACCGTCAGACCATCGATGGTGATGTGTTTCGAATAGAGAACGTGGACCGTCCGAAACGCGGCCTCGTGGAGCGCAAAGCCCTTGATCGTGACATTCGAGCAGCGCGAGACGAGAAGCGTGCGAGGCCGTTTGCAGTCATAGTCCACAACCCACTGAAGCCCCTGAGGTTCGTACTCCTCGCGCCGCAGGGTCCAGTACCTCTGCCGGAACGCCCTTCCCTGCGCGTTGACAAGCCCATTGCCCACGACGGCAACGTTGTCCTGGTCGCAGACATTGATCAGCGCCGCCGGCCAGCGCATCTCAATGCCGGCTATGCGCGTGTCGATTTCGGGATAATCGGCAAGGCTCTGGCTGCCCAGAATCTCGACGCCCTCGTCGATGCAAAGCGTCACACCTCCCTTGACGAAAATCGAGCCGGTCAGATACGCGCCGGGATCGAATGTCACGACGCCGCCTCTGGCGGCGCAGGCGTCGATGGCGGCCTGAATGGCTCTGGTGTTGAGCGTCCGGCCGTCGGCAACCGCGCCGTAGTCTGTCACGTTGAACGTCTCGGTCTTGTCGGGCCTCGTCTGAGCGCCCACCTGTCTGGTCCATTCCTGCATGGGCATTGCCTCTTCCCTGGGCTGTGCTGCAAAGCCGGCATTGAGGCTCAGCAGCAGTATGATGGGAATCGATCGCATGACAGAATCCTCATCCAACTGGCCGGGGCGACGTCCCGATGGCCATCGGGATCACCTCTGCGAACTGGTTGAGTCATGGTATCAAGATCGCGGTATGCCGACAAGCGCCAGAGGTCTACAGGGGATCATCCATTCCCGGCGAGCCGCCGATGTACGTGCTGGCGCGCCAGTTTGCCGGGTCTCGGAGCAGGGTCGAATAATCATTCGCCCCTACCGGCTGCCCAGGTATGGCCGAAGGCAGCGGAACCAGAGAATGGCCCGCGCCGTCGGCCAAGGCGGGCCAGCCGTCGGCGTCGTCGTAGGCGAACTCGGCGATCGCGCCATTCCAGAAGTCCACCAGCCGGATGCTCTCCCCCTCGTTGGCCAGCTTGCCCTCGTACTGCCCCGCGATCAGGGCCGCCATCTCGGAACCGTAGTATGACAGGAAGGCCTCCCGGTTGCGAACGATTAGGACGAATTCGCCCGGCGGCAGCATCGTGATGTCCCCATCGCGAAAATCGAACGCGATTCCTTCGACGAAGGAAACGTCCGACAGATCCAGGACCTCGTCGCCGATATTCTTCAGCTCGATGAACTCGAAGTCCTCGTTGTCGATGTCGGGCTCCGAGACCAAGACCGGCGGATTGTACATCAGCTCCGTGATCCGCAGTCCGGTCCCCGAGTCAACCGAGAGGGATTCGCCCGCCTCGAACTGCACGGGATCGGACCAGTGGCTCCATCGACCGGTGTTGTCCTTCATCCGACAGCGAACTCGGTAGGTTCGTCCGGCCCGGACCGCGCCGGCCGGAATCGTAACTTCGGGGTTGAACGTCATGGACTCGGCGCTCTCCCAGACGGCCTCGATCTCGTACTTGCGAGCGGCCGTCTCAACCACTCCGCCGCCCTGAAGCGATTCCTGTGAACCCAGATGCCCGAGCAAACGCAGATCGAAGAAGCAGTCGGAACTGCCAGCCAGAGAGGCGTTGAACAGTTGAACCGCAATCGTGTTCGTCCCTTCGACCAGATATGCGGTCGGATCGGCAAGCAAGTACGACACAGAGTCGGAGATCCCGATCGCGCTTTCCGCGGTGGCGCCGTGAAGCGGTTCGGCCGATGCGACGTTCTCGTGGACGACAAGTCGGCCATTGATCCAGACGAGGATACCGTCATCGTACTGCACATCGATGAGCACATTGTCGAACGCGGCAGGATCGGACACGGTGAACTGCTTGCGTGCGTACACCGTCGTGTAGAGTCCCTGCATGTCACCGAGGGTCGTGGCGATGAACGCCTCACCGTACCCAATGGGCGTCGGGCCCGTCTGCCACATAGAGTCATCGAAGCCGGCCTGGCGCCAAGCTCCAGTGGTAGCCGACGGTTCAGTCAGGCCTTTCAGATAGCGCCACGATGCTCGGTCCGGCACGAGTGTGAGGCTGTCCGGCTGCGCGGGCCCCTGCGTGTCCGGCGAGACCTCCGCGATGCGCCATTTCATAGCGGCGAAGGTGTACGCCCCTTGCGGATCGGAGAAGGCGGACGTCTGAAACCGCAAGGCATTGGCCGGGAATCCGGGCTCGCCCACATACGTCACTGTCGGCGTGCGGGGTATTGAATCCCCCTCGGCCCCGTCGGCGAGCGAATCGAGAAAAGCGGCGCGACCGCCCGCGCCGACGCTGCCGCCGGGCCAACTGCCGCCCACGAACGCGAAGTTCTTCATGTCTCGAACCAGAGCGGCGATGCCGTTCTTGCCGGCCCCGCCCAGACCATTGTAGTTGCCCGCATCGGACGGCGCGTTCAGCCACCGCCTTCGGTCGGCCTCGACGAACTCGGCAATCGGTGCGGCGAATTCATCAATCAACGGCTCAATCTGATCCCGCTGCCAGAGCAGGTCGCGAATCTCGCGGACCGCGTTGAAATAGTCCGTCTGCAATTCCGCCCGGGCGCCGCCGGCCCCAAAGACGCTGTTGTAGACGACGTCGTAACCATCGTTCCAGGTCGGTCCCCAGGTCGCGTCGGTGTCCCAGGGCAACGTCCACATCAGGCCGAGAAAGCTGTTCGGGGGCGTATACACCGGCTCGAAGTACCACGCCGCGTTCTTGTTGGCGGTGGGCCAGTAGTCGTAGTGCCGAATCGCCTGGCACAGCGCATGATAGACATACCACTCGTCGAGACGGACGTGGTTGCGAATGAACTCCGCTGTGCTGTAGGCGGTCAGATTGCGTTGGATGTTGTCGTGGTCGGAGCCGTCCATCACCGCGCCCGGCGCCTGGTAGCGCTGCTGCGCCTTGGCGTCGGTGGTGGAGTTGATCAGCTTATAGAGATTGCCCTTCTCCAGCCCGTGCGCATCGAGGAAGTCGCTGTCGTAGGACTCCTGTGCGAATCCCAAACCCCAGAAGTCACCGCGCCAGGGATCGGGGGCCTCCTCGGCGCCGTCCACCACGCGAAAGTGGAAATAGTACGAGTACGGAGCGGGCACGCCGAGCTTGTTGAACAGGTGGAAGTTGATGTGCTCGT
>JAAYBA010000067.1 GCA_012719085.1 Planctomycetota bacterium | reverse complement strand
CTGATCCACGTGGACGATCCGGAGCTGCTGGCCGAGATGCGCCAGACCGCCAGGGCCGTCAAGCTCAAGGTGTACGACAATCGCATCGTGACCTTTGCGCCGCTGTATCTGGGCAATCTGTGCGTCAACAACTGCGCGTACTGCGGGTTCCGCAGCAGCAACCATTCGGAACGACGCCGCGTTCTGACTTTGGACGAAGTGCGACGGGAGATCGAGGTTCTGGCCGGGCAGATCGGGCACAAGCGACTGATCGTCGTCTACGGCGAGCATCCGGCCACCGACGTCCACTACATCGCCTCGACGCTGGCGGCCATCGCGGACGTGAAGGTCAAGACGCGGCGGGGCTGGGGCCAGATCCGGCGCTGCAACGTCAATGCGGCCCCGATGTCGATTGAGGAGCTTGCGGTCCTCAATGAGGCCGGCATCGGCACGTTCCAGGTCTTTCAGGAGACGTATCACCGACCGACCTATGAACGGTTGCATCCTCGCGGAACGATCAAGGGCAATTATCTCTGGCGGCTCTACGCCATGCACCGCGCGATGGAGGCCGGCATTGACGACGTCGGCATCGGCCCGCTGTTCGGCCTGTACGACTGGCGGTTCGAGGTGATGGCGCTGCTGTATCACGCCATCGAGCTGGAGAAGAAGTTCGGCATCGGGCCGCACACGATCTCGTTCCCGCGAATCGAGCCGGCGCACAACACACCGTTGACCCAGAACCCGGGATATGCCGTCGGCGACGACGAATTCAAGAAGCTCGTCACGGTGATTCGGCTGGCAGTTCCGTACACCGGCATGATCCTCACTGCACGGGAAGACGCCGAGTTGAGGCGAGAGGTCTTGCCGCTGGGCTGCACCCAGACCGACGCGTCGAGCCGGATCGGGATCGGCGGCTATGCCGATCTGGCCGACGAGAACCAGCAGGACGACCGCCAGCAGTTCATCTTGGGCGACACCCGTTCGCTCGACACGGTGGTCCGCGAACTGGCCGAGGCGGGCTGTATCACGTCCTTCTGCACCGCCGGCTATCGCTGCGGGCGAACCGGGCAGAAGATCATGGGACTGTTGCGCAGCGGCAAAGAAGGGCAGTTTTGCAAGCTCAACGCCGTCATCACGTTCCGGGAATGGCTCGACGACTTCGGCAGTCCCGAGACGATTGTGGCCGGCGAGAAGGTGATCGCCCAAGAGATCGAGCAGGTCAGAGAGAAGATGCCGGAGATCTTTGACCAGTTCATGCGCTATTACGAGAAGACCCAGGCCGGCGACAGAGACCTGTATTTTTGAGAGAGATTTGACGAGGACATTGGACATGGCAACGACCCAGGCGAACGACGCCGTCGCACCGGATGAACAGAAACTCGCACAACTGAAGGATTTCATCGCTCAGACGCAGACCGACGAGCACCCCGACTCCTTCCTGATCGCCGTTCTGCACAAGGCGCAGGAACTGTACGGCTATCTTTCTGTCCCGGTGATGGATGAGGTGGCCCAGGCAATGGGGATTCCCACGGCGCACATTTGGGGCGTCGCGACGTTCTATCACTACTTCAATCTGACGCCTCCCGGTCAGCACGTGATCTCGATCTGCCTGGGGACCGCCTGTTACGTGCGCGGGGCCGGGCAGATTCTTCAGACGCTCAAGGATGAGTTGAAGATTGACGTCGGGCAGGTGACGGAAGACGGGTTGTTCTCTCTCCAGCCGGCCCGGTGTCTCGGCGCCTGTGGCCTGGCGCCCGTTGTGATGATCGACGACAAGATTCACGGCGACCTGACGCCCAAGAAGATGGTCCAGATCCTCAACCAGTATCGCAAGCAGGCGAAGAAATAGATGGCGTTCTCCCGCACGCAGACTGTATTGGAGCGGGTCTTTGCGGCCGACGTTCCGGACCGGGCGGATATCGAGTATGTTCTCCGCTTGGAGGATGACCGTCAGGTCCAGGTGTTGTTCGAATTCGCCGACCGGGTTCGCCGCGAGTATGTTGGCGACGGGGTGCTGCTGCGGGGGATCATCGAGTTCTCGAATTTCTGTCGGAACACCTGCGCGTATTGCGGACTGCGGGCGGCCAACCACCGGCTGAGTCGCTATCGCCTGACGAGCGAAGAGATCGTGGCGGTGGCCGAGAATATCCGGCTGGCCGGTGTGAAAACGATTGTCTTGCAGAGTGGCGAAGAGGATAATCTCGACGCCGACGGGCTGGCGCGGATCATCGAAGAGATCAAATCGCAGCTCGATGTGGCGGTGACGCTCTCTGTGGGAGAACGGGATCGTGAGGAATACGCGATGTGGAAGGAGGCCGGAGCGGATCGCTATCTGCTCAAGATCGAGACCTCCGACCCCGCGCTGTACGCAGAGCTGCATCCTGGAATGAGCTTTACGAATCGGATACGATGCCTGGGGGACCTGGCGGAACTGGGATACCAGACCGGCTCCGGCAACCTGATCGGTCTGCCCGGCCAGAGCGTCGAGAGCCTGATCGATGACATTGTGTTCTTCAAGAAAGGCGACTTCGACATGATCAGCGTCAGTCCGTTTATCCCGCACGCCGCGACGCCTCTGGCGGGTGTTCGGGCCGGCGACCTGCAAACCACGCTGAAGATGATCGCCCTGACGCGGATCGTGAGCCGAAACGCCCACATTCCCGCCAGCACGGCGGTCGGGTCGCTGAGCGGCGGCGACGCCAGAGGCCGGGCGTTGGCCGTCGGGGCCAACGTGGTGATGCCCAATTTCACGCCGATGGCGTTCAAACCTCTGTATGAGATTTACCCCGGCAAGGCCGGCAACGATAAGATGCCCGATGAGAGCATGGTTCACATCGAGCGGATGGTCGCCGCTCTGGGGCGGCGGATCGATTTGGACAAGGGGCACTCTCTGAAGTCGAGATCGGTGCTTGCTCCGACCATGATACGAAGCCAGTAAGATTCTGCCCAGTGAAGGAGAAGTGCGCAATGGCGAAGAAGGTGTTGATGATTGATGATGATCCGGAATTTGTCGATGCGATCTCGAATCTGCTCGATGCCAAGGGCTATGAGGTGCACACCGCTTCGAATGGCAAAGATGGGGTGGCGCTTGCCAAGGCGGAGGATCCGGATCTCATATTGCTCGACGTGATGATGACGACCAAGCACGAAGGCTTCGACGTGGCGCGGGAGCTGCATGAAGATCCAAAGGCCAAGGATACGCCGATCCTGATGATGACGGGGATTCGACGGGAGATGAATCTGCCGTTCGGCTTCGAGCCCAACGAGGCGTGGTTGCCGGTCAAACAGGTGCTGGAGAAGCCTGTGAAGCCCGAGGTCCTGCTCAGAGCGATCGACGAGCATATTCGCAAGTCGTGATCGACATTCGCGTGGCCCGCGCGGACGTCGTCGTCCGCGCGGTGTCGCGCTGCGGATCACTGGGACCTGCTGTGGCTGGGAGCGGTTTGCGTGCTCGCTGTGGCCCCGACGGCAGGGCGATCCTGTGGGTCCCAGATGTGCGGCTTCGATTCCTGCAGGGCTTGCGTCGGCGACGCGATGGGACGCGCGACGCCTTCGCGGAGGGAGCTTACGGAGTGCCGCACATGCAGGATCAGGTAGAGCGCGCCGATGATGCACAAGCTGTCTGTGAGTATGCTGTCCATCGTTACACCCCTGAATCAGGCCTTCAGCGATCTTCTCGAATATGTCGTCCGTCCCCAGAGGACGTCTGATTGTCCGACTGTACGGGCACGTCGTTAGAGGGGAATTAGGCGGCCGTTAGCGACGTGTTAGATTTTGGTTAGAATTGTGTTAGGATCGGCCTTGCCGGTGCGGTAAGGAGTGCCATTGTTCCCCTCGCGAAAACTTGTGTGTCCCTCGTCCGACGGTGCCGTATAATCGTCTGCGAAATCGGCTTGGGGTCGCCGTGAGCCCGGGCCGGCCCTGTGGTTCGGGAGATGGCGATGGCAAAACCGACGATTCTTGTCGTTGACGACGAAGAGGACATCCGCGAATTGGTTGAGCTGAACCTGCGTCGCGAGGGATATCACGTCCTGACGTGTGAAACGGGCGAGCAGGCTCTGCATCGAGCTGCTTCCAAGGCCCCCGACGTGGTCGTTCTCGACCTGATGCTGCCGGGAATCGACGGTCTGGAGGTGTGTCGGCGGCTGAAGGCCGATCCGAGGACGCAGCAGATCGCGGTGGTCATGCTGACGGCCAAGGGCGAGGAGGTGGACATCGTCACCGGTCTGGAGTTGGGCGCCGACGATTACGTGACGAAGCCCTTCAGTGGCAAGGTTCTCGTGGCCCGCGTGCGGCGTTTGCTGCGCAAGCAGCGCGACGAAGGCGACGAGCAGGCCGTCGTGAGAATCCACGATCTGACCATCGATCCGAGTCGTCATGAGGTTCTGCTCGGCGAACGGGCGATCGTGCTGACGCCGACGGAGTTCAATATCCTTCACACGCTGGCCCGAAGGCCCGGCCGGGTTTTCACCCGGTATCAGATTGTGGATTCCATCCATGGCAGCGATTATCTCGTGACCGATCGGGCCGTGGATGTGCAGATCGTCTCTCTCCGCAAAAAAATGGGCTCCTGTGCGAAATACGTCGAGACGGTCAGAGGCGTTGGATATCGCTTTATGGACTGATCCGGGGTCGCCGGAGGGAACGTGTTTGAGGAAAAGCTTCTTGACCGATCCATCAGAAACCAATACAAAGGCCGTTGCGTCAGGGGTATTTTCCAGTCGCCTGTTTCATAAGCGG
>JAAYBA010000511.1 GCA_012719085.1 Planctomycetota bacterium | reverse complement strand
CGAAATGCAGCCACTCATCCCACGTCACGACACCGGCGCGCATATCGAACATGGTGGTGCCGCCGTAGGAGCGGAGCAGCCATCGGAACTCACCGTTGCTGCGGGCCTCAGGGTGAATCACCCACGTCTGGTCGGACGCCCTGGCGTTGAAGAGGGCGTGATGATCGCCTGTGTTCTCGCACTTCATCCAGGCGGCGAGCGTCATGCCCGACGTCGGGATGAACTCGGCGGAAACGCTCGGCCCATCGAGATCGATGTAGCCGGCGTTGGCAAACCGGGCCGCTCCATTGAAGACGCCGTCGGGGTCTGCCAGCACATCGCCAACGACGATTCCGTCGTTGCCTTTGCCGGATTGATCCGCAACCACATCGGCGAACTCGTCGAAGGAGTAGTAGATGCTCAGAGAAGGGTCTTGGCCGGTGTCGGCACGATATCCGGCCAGATAAAGCATCTCGGCGGCGGACAGGGCCCTGTTGTAGATGGCGACCTCATCGATCGCGCCGATCCAGTCGCAACTCCAGCCGTCCGTGCCGATCAGAACGGGCGTCGGACTGCTGGTGATCGCGCCCATGGGCGTCGATTCGGTAGCCAAGCCGTTGAGATAGGCCGTCAGCGTTTCACCGTCGGCCGAGCAGGCGATGTGGTGCCACTCCCCCTGCGCCAGATTCTGGTTGACATAGGCCCACGCCCTCGGCGAAGTGTTGAATGTGAAGGCCATGTAGGGCTTGGGGCTGCCCCAGCCGTAGCGGACCTGCCAGCTCCAAGGCGGATTGGCTGCACTACCGGCCTTGGCCATCGGTGCGGTCTCCGTGCCCTGGCCCTCCGGGTCCTCGGCGTCCGGACGAATCCACAGCGACAGCGAGATCGGACCGGTGATGTCGAGCAGGGCATTGGGGGCCACTTCGATGTAGTCGCCGTCCCCGTCGAACAGCATCGCGCCGCCGGAAGCCCCATCGGTCGGCTGGGTCTCGCCCATCACTACCCCGTCCAAGCCGTTGCCCGAGGCATCGCTGGCATCGGCGTCCAGCGGATAATAGGCCACCAGGCCCTCGGTGCCCGGATCCACCGGCGTCGGCGGGGCCGCCAGGATGGCGGTGCCCCACTGCGAGGCATCGTTCCAGCCTTCTACGGCAGAGAAGGACAGCATCTTGCCTTCGCGCGTATCGCCGCCGTCATCATCGTCATTGTAGTAGCAGTCAATGCCGATCAGATCACCTGCCTGAGGTGCTGCATCCTGGATCGACAGCCAAGGCATCTTGATCTCGATCCGCCAGCCGGTCGCCGTGGTTGCCTGAGCGTGTTCGATGCCTTCGGTATATCCGGCAATGTTGGTTCCCTGGATGTCGTCTGCGGTCCACCCGAAGGTGTACTGGTGGTCGTCTCCGGACAGCGGGGTGCTCAGCTTGGTGTTGCCGCCGTCGAAGTAGACCTCCACGCTGTCGTCCTGCCAGGCCGCCTCGGAATCGTTCTGCAGGCTGTCGTCGGTGATGTCCAGGAGAACATAGAGATTCTCCGCGTCATACAACACCTTCCACGTGCCGGAGGCGTTGGCCGGATCGGCCAACGGGACGAAAGACTGCGTCGGGGCGACCGACCAGATGGCATCGACCTCGCCGTCGATGACGGGAGGCACCATCGCAAAACCGGCTTCCATGTCGATCTGTTCGACGCCTGCGATGACCGCCAGGATTTCGAGTCTCGTCACGGCCTTGTCGTAGATCCGCACGTCGCTCAGACAGCCGCACCAAGCCTCCTGCACGCCGTTGAAGCCATCGGCACCCAGATAGAAGGGGTTGGCGTCCACTGTCTTGGTGAGCGTGATCGAGCGCACCTCGAAGCCGTCGCGATAGTAAGTGAGCTTGTCGCCGTTCTTCACGGTCACGTTGTGGACCCATACGCTGGACGGCATCACCTCCGGATAGGTGACAAAATTCGTGTTGTCGCCGTTGTAGAACTCGAAATTCGTCGGGGTGAACTTGACGAATTGCAGCGGCGATTCCGTCCCGCCATAGCGGTTGCCCAGTATGACGTCATTGCCCCCGGTCTCGGCAGTGACCCCTTGGCTGGCGTCCTGCTTGCACCAGAACATCCACGTGAAGTCCGTCGTCAGGTCCATGGCCGGGATCATCACGCCGGTAGTGACGCAGGCCCCCGTGCCGTCGACGCCGTTGAAGCTCAGAACCATACCCCGCTCGGGGTCCTCGACCCAGACCGAGCCATCGAGTCCCAGACCTCCGTTGAGGTTGTGGATCGTTCCATCATTGCCATTGCCGGACAGGTCGGCCGCAATCTCCCCAAAACCCTCACTCAGGGGCCACCACCCAACGAGATTGGGGTCGGCCGCCCCTGCTCCGCCGACCAGGCTGAGCAACAGAACAAAGGAAGCCAGATAGGTCAATTTTCTGCACATGACAGTCCTCCTTCGAACACAATTTCGAAAACGACATGGTCACCGAACCGTGGGCCCTCCTCTTGTGTGACGGCCCTGTGGCTCCGTGTCCGATCCGGACGACATCGTTCGGATCGCTGCATGAGGCGCCCCACAGCGTCTCATGCCTGTGACGTTTGGCGCGTCTCATCTCCACGCAACATGGCAGGCAAACGAGACGCCCTTGTGACAGAAGCGGATGGTTGTTGCCCAGAACCTGTAAGGACCTCCTTCCTCACAAAGACGCACCGTGACGACAGAAATGACCTTGAGGCGCACGACCTCAACACGAATAGATCACCACTCACCTCAGAATTGGCGTTCCAGGCAGCATCGCCGTTTGGCCGTCCACGCCATGCCCGCGGCCTCTGAGAATGAGAATCGCAAGATGCCTCCATCTCCTTATATACCATCAATAGTCACACGATCAAGACGAAACAGGCCCATCCTGGATCGCTCTTCACGGCGTCGGCCGCGCCGCACACCCCTGAACCGGTTCGACATTGGTGCGGGACAGCCAACGATCAGAAGTCCCGATACCGACGCATCCAGTCCGGCCAGTCGTCGGGGTCGACGCCGCCGGCCAGGGTCCACGGGCCGGCGGTGTCATAGGTCTTGTGCCACTTCAACGTCCACAGTTCCTTCAGATCGACCTTCCGCACCGACCAGTCGAGGAACGCCATATTGCTGCCCCCGTCGTGTCGGTCGATGCAGATACGCCGCATGTGCTGGGTGCCCTGCCAGGCCATATCCGGGACCTCCGGCGGATTGTCGACCGGCAACGGGAAGACGTTGAATCGCAGGGCGTCCATGAACAGGGGCACGTGCCCGGCCCCCTTGACGTCGGGTGTCCTCCAGTTGTTCTTGGTCTCAAACCCCTCGTACACCGTGAGCTGGTCGGGCGGCGGATTCTCGACCCAGCCGTTGATCCCGTAGCTGCCCCAATCGCCTTCCTCGGCGTGTCCCTCGCCCCAGAACCGGCCCCAGGCGCTGAACACGTTCCACACCGGTGCGGTCTGGTCGTACTCGTCGACGATGGGCTTCATGGCCGTGGGGCAACAGCGAATCTTGTGGTCGTTCTTGTACAGCGGCCGCAGTGCGTTCATCCAGTGGTACGTGTGCCCGCTTCCGACGCCCGCCTGAAACTTCCCGTTGTTCTCCTGGGTGAACATGGAGAAGAACAGGTTCCACTGCTTGAGGTTCGCCCGGCAGGCCACGGTTCGCGCCTGCTGTCGCACCCTCGCCAGCGCCGGCATCAGAACGGCCATGAGCAGGGCGATGATGGCGATGACCACGAGCAGTTCAATCAATGTAAAGGCTTTTCGCTTACCCATCGTGTACGTTCTCCTGCCACATACGCCGCCTTCTTCCAATCGGACTCGACCGTACGCTTAATTCGAGCTTGCGACCTCGTTGGAGAAAGCGTAATGGTGCCATGAATCGCCCGTCACAAGCGCGTCGAATGTGAAGCTCATTTCGGCGCCGGTTGCGATGTAGGTATATGTGATCCGTTGTCCGTTGCCGGAGCCGGCGCCGTTCTGATCGACGCGCGTCGGATTGTGTGGATTGTCGCCGGGCGTGATGTCGGTGAAGCGTCCGCCGGCCTCGCCGTACCCGACCGTATAGAATGTCGCAACATACAGAGTGCCTGGCGCCAGGCCGGTCAGGGTCAGCACGGGATGGTTGTCGTCCTGGTCCCCGTGGAAGAATCCTCGCACGAGGGCGGCGCCGTCACCGGTGACATTGACGGGATTGCTTGTGTCGAAAACATTCGTGGCCGGGCCTGTCAATGTCCAGTTCGATCCCGAGCGATTCGTATCGCGCTCGAAATACACGCCGTTGCCTGCCAGGAGCAGTTCGCCATCCACGCCCTCGCCGCTGAACTTGCCGGTGTGCGTATAGACTTTGTCGCTGTGTATCGCGGAATCGTGATCGCCGGTCCATGGGTAGACGGAGAATGTGCCTCCGGGAGATGTGGTCGGGTCGAGCCGGAGATCGTCGAAGTACACCACACCCGTGCCGGCCGTTGCCCCGATGCGCTCGAAACCGATGCTCAACTCCATGACGTTGCCAAGATTCACGTTCAGATCCGCCAGATTCACACTCCACGGCCGCCACAGTGTCTGCTTCAGGTCGTCGGCTTCGCCCTCATACAAAATCTTGGAGCCGTCGATCTTCACATACATCTGCTGGGCCACATTGTCCGGATCGCCGTAAAAGTGCAGCGTCAGAGCCTGAACGCCGTGCTGGGTCCAGTCGCGGCCAACCTGCAGATCGGCCACATTTACGGTCGCCTCTGAATAGGTGGCAATGGTGTTGTCATAGTAGAAAGGCATGGACTGGCGGCCGCTTCGAACGACGCTCTGCTCGGCGAAGGGAGTCTGGAGATGGCCGACGGTTGAGCCGGTGTCGTTGACCCAGCCGTCGATCCAGGTGTCGAAGATCGCCTCGCCGGCGTCGATATCATCGGTATAACTCTCGAAACCGTCGACGACCAGATACTCCTGTGTGGTGAAGCTCCAGAGGGCGCCTTGCCATGACTCCGTCTCCTGCACGGCATTGATCTGCCAATAGTATGTTGTGGCCAGATGCAGCGCGCCGGGGGTGTAGTTGCTACCGGCGACGGTGTCGGCCAGCGTCAGTGCCTCGACCTCGGTGCCCAGATACACCTCGTGCGAGATGGCGTCGCGACCGGCCCTCCAGGCCAGTGTGCTGTCCACGCCGACATTGGCAGCGCCGTTGGCCGGCTGCGGCTCGCGCGCCTGCACGGGAATGCACGTGAAACCGACCTCGCTGAGTCCGTACTGGCCCCGGGTGCCCCATCCGCTGTTGACGGTCAGCCGGATGAACTGTGCGGCGATACCCTGCAAATCGACGACGGTGTTAGCGATATAGTCATCCCTGGCGGTCGCCTGGGCGAACTCCACGTCATCCAGAACGGCCCAATCGCCGCCGTTCTCAGAGTACGCGATTGTTACATCTTTGATTCCGAAGCCGAGCACTGGCTCGAACTGCACGTTGTAGTTCCAGACCTGAAGCTCGTGGAGCTTGTAGATTCGATCGAACTCGTATTGGACGTACAGAGCTTCGCCGACGGGCGGGGAGGCCAGCCACATGTCGGTGCTCTCGACGGAGTGCTGTCCATCTTCGTTGAGACCTGAACCATCAATCGTCCGTTCCGGCAGATATGCTTGATCCGAAATCCCGTTGCTGGTCGCGATGACACTCTCGATCGGGTAGGCGATGGGTTCAGTGGTGAAGCTCCAGACATCGCCCTTGAAGACCGTCCCGTCAGGCGGCGCATTGACCTCATCGATCCGCCAGTAGTAGACTGTCTCGAAGTCGAGGGTATCGGCCGGGGCGTATGCCGTCTCCGTCTGGCCTTGGCTGACGAGCACGCCCAACGGGTTGGACCGACTGGCATCGTTCACATCGTCAAAGACGGTTCCAAAGTAGACATCGCGCGTCGTGGCAGTCTTGGCGGGGTCCCAACTCAAGACCACATCCCTCGGCACATCGACAGCCTCCTCAGCGGGCTGCGGATTGAACGCTGTCTTTCCGGCGTAGCCGGTCATGACGATCCGGACCTCCTGCGGTGACAGCGCCCGGCTGTAGATGCGAACCTCATCCATCAGGCCCTGGAAGTAGCCATATGCCATGCCGCCAAATTGAAACGGCGCAGACACGACCTGTCTGGGTGACTGGACGCCTGTATGTACAGCGACGCCGTTCAGGAAGATCGTGGGCTGCTTGTTTGCGTAGACCACCATGACGTGGTTCCACTCATCTCCCAACTCGGTCGGATATGCTGCCGTGGCAGGCATATAGTCACCTCCGTGCTCGTAGACGGCCACGCCGTTGGTTCCGACGGACAATCCCGCACCTGCGTTCTGATCTCCTCCATGGCTCGGATCGAATGCGTACCTCTGGTTGTTCACCCCGACGGTCCCGGATGAGGCCTGCGCATCCAGTTCGTGGGTCGCCGATGTCTTCAGCCACGCCCCGAAACTGAATGTGTCGCTCGGCCTTCCCGTAGTCCCCGCCACAACATGATCATCCGTTCCATCGAATTGCAGCGCTCCCGCTACGATTCCGGTCGCCCACACTGGCCCATTGTTGAGGGTGCCATGGTTTCCGTTGCCGCTCCGGTCGTAGGCGGTGGTCCCGGAGTCCTCATCAAAGGGCCACCATCCGACAAGTTCAGGTTGAAGTCCTGCATCAAAGGCCATCGCGGTCGCGGCCGACCCCAGCACAACCAATAGAACCACACGCCAAACTCGTCTCTTACACATGGTCTTCCTCCTTCAGATGATGGTCAGACTCAGGTACGTATCCTCCGGCAGATATGCGAGTGATAGAATGAGTGGGGACTCCCCCCGACGCGAAGAAGCTCCGCAGCCTGCGCCCCCGGTCCTGCTTTCGTGCGAGGCAGAACACATTGAAGACGGTCTCCTGTCGGTTGGGGCCCGCCTGGCCGTCTGGAGAGCGGTGCTCTTGACGACTCTGATACGACGCCCGGTTCCCGAAGGAACCTTCCCGACCAACTCCATTTGTATCAGATTCCATGGCTTGGAGCAACAACTTGCTCGGCTACATTCGCTGTTTCGAGTTGGGAGGAAGGCCAAATCCGGCCGGAGGGGGGCCGGATTGTGGTTTCCACGGCCTTCGGCGTCCCAGATACACTCTGACGGGCCTCTTGACGGGTGCCGGGTCGATCCCGATACTTGGTTCAGTGAATACGGCGGGTCATGGCCCATCGGGAAGGTGCTGTTCATGACGAGTTCGGACAGGGACCTTCCCTGCTGCAATGGCGAGCGGAAAACGAGGGGCCGGATCGTACAGGCAACTGCAGGGCTGTCGTATGCGATTGTTCTTGAAAGGGAATGCCTCTTGGAGATGTACATCGTGAGGAGCCTTCCTGGCAGGTGTCTGCGTGGACTATGGTGGATCGTTGCTCTGGCGATGCTGTGCCTCGGTGCCGGTGCTTCGGCTTCCTCCGTGGACGCTTCGGAGGTTGCCTTGCGTTTCGACCGAGCGCAGGGATGTCTTGTGTCTTTGCTCGACAAGCATGCGGGGCACGACCACATTGCCAGGGACCGCTTCGGCAGTCTCTGGATATTGGAACTGCCCGAGCAGGCCGGCGGCACGCTATCACCCGAACATGCCCAGCAGCTCGACTATCACCGTGATGAACACGATTCGCATCAATTGCGTCTTGCGTGGAGCGGGTTCGGTCGGGACACCATGCCCGATCTGTGCGTGTCTGTCGATGTCCGCTTTGACCCTGCGGTCCGGGCGAGCCGTTTCTCCATCGCCGTGCAGGGCCTGGACGGGGTCGTTCCCTTGGTGGTGCGTTTCCCTCGCATCGGTCCCATCGCGCCGCAGGAATCGGAGGTGCTCGCCGTGCCCAACTGGATGGGCGAGAAGACGACGCAGGCCAGGCAGATCCTCTCCCCTTCGCCGGGCCGGGCCCATCGGCGCGAATTTGCCTATCCCGGCATCCTGTCCATGCAGTGCATGGCATTCTATCGCGAGAACGGCCCGGGCCTGTACCTTGCCGCCGACGATATCGAGGCGCGCAGCAAGAGCTTCGCGGCGTTCGGCGACGTGCAGGGCGGCGTCAGCCTGGAGGTCTGCCACTTCCCGGGTGCCGATCCGGCGGCGAAGACGGTCTACGAGCCGGGCTACGACGTGCTGGTTGGCCTGTTTGAGGGCGACTGGATCACCGTGGCCCAGCGGTATCGTGACTGGGCACTGCAGCAGCCTTGGGCGACGGAAAGCCGCCTGAAGCGAGGCCGCACACCGGATTGGGTCACAAAGACAGGATTCTGGGTCTGGAATCGTGGACACTCCGACGGCGTGTTGCTCCCGGCCGCCGCCATGCAGGATTATCTCGGTGTGCCGGTCAGCGTGTTCTGGCATTGGTGGCATGGCTGCGCCTACGATGTCAACTTCCCGGAGTACCTGCCGCCGCGCGAGGGGACGGACGCCTTTCGCCTGGCTGTGCGCCAGGCCCGTCAGAAAGGACTGAATCCCATCGTGTACATGAACCAGCGGCTCTGGGGCATGACCGCGGAGAGCTGGGACTCCCGGCAGGCAGAGCGCTACGCCGTCAAGAAGCCGGACGGCACGATCCAGCCGGAGGTGTACAACACCTTCACACGGTCGCCCATGGCGTCCATGTGTATGGGTACGGCGTTCTGGCGCGACACGTACGCCGGTCTGTCCGAAACCGTATACAACGATCTTGGCGTCAGCGGCATCTACATGGACCAGGCCTGTTCGAGTCTGGTCTGTTATGACACCGAACATGGGCACCCGCCCGGCGGCGGTACATACTGGATGGAAGGGTTTCGCGCCCTGGAATCGGATATCCGCCGGCGATGTCCCGGCATTGGCTTGGCGGGCGAGGGTTGCGGCGAGGCATGGCTGGGCCATCTCGACCTGATGTTGAGCCTGCAAGTCAGCCAGGAGCGGTACGCAGCGCCGGGCCTGTGGGAACCGATCCCATTCTTCCATGCTGTCTATCACGGCTACGTCGCTCTCTACGGCAATTACGCATCTCTGACGCGGCCGCCGTACGATCCGCTCTGGCCCAAGGAATCTGCCCCGCAGCAGCCCCTGCAGTTGCTCGACGAGAAGTTCCGCTACCAGTTTCGCCTGGAACAGGCGCGCAGCTTTGTCTGGGGGCAGCAGCCCTGTCTTTCGAACTTCCTGCCGGAACACCTGGTCGAGCGCGAGGCCGACCTGGCCTATCTGAGGCGACTGGTCCAACTGCGGCAGGCGGCCCTGCCTTATCTGTTGCATGGCACGTTCGTGCGACCCCCGCGCATGGACATTCCCGAGATGGAGATCGATATGTCGCGTCTGTCCATCTATGCCGGCCAGCAGGGGGCCGTTCAGGAATACCGCAAACGCGTGCCCCAGTACCTGGCGGGCGCCTGGCGCGCCGACGACGGCGGTGTCGCGGTCGTCCTCGCCAACATTGCCGATGTGGACCACGAAATACGTTGCACCCTCAGCCGCGAAGAACACGGGCTGCCCGCCCAGGGACAAATATACAAGCGATGTGCCGGAAGCCGCAAGGAAATGGGCCGGTTTGAGAATGGACGGGCCACCATCGCCGACACACTTGCGCCGGCCGGCGCAGTTCTTTATGAAGTAGTCCGGTCCATGGAATGAAACGGCTGGTTCGCAAGGACTCCGCTGCGTTTAATCCGACGTGGACCGTTCAAGCGGAATCCGGACGGGCGCTTGGACCAGGAGTTTATATTCCTTGATCGTACGGGGCATATTTCGTAGGATTGTCGGGAGCATGCGGAAGACAGTCGCATGCGTTGATTGTGTTGACGAGAAACGCTGAAACACGCACGTGAGATTCAGAACCGATACAACGCAAGGCAACCATCCACACCGACCCCAGGAAAGGACCAACACGTGGCAAACCACAAGAGAGAACCAGTGAATGACCGGGGCGTATCTGCCGGTCGAAGAAGGTTTCTAAAGGCAACGGCGGCCTCGGTGGCATTTCCCTACCTGATTCCGGCGTCTGCGATGGGCAATGCCGGCGCCGTGGCGCCGAGCAACCGCATCGTGATGGCCGGCATCGGCATCGGCAACATGGGCCGGGGCGACCTGGGTTCGTTTCTCGGTCGGGACGATGTCCAGTACGTCGCTGTCTGCGACGTGAAGCGGGATGTCCGCGACAGCCAGATGAACCGTGTGAACGAGAAGTACGGCAACAAGGACTGCAAGGCCTATCACCATTTCCATGAGGTGCTGGCGCGGGGTGACATCGACGCGGTGCATTGCGCTACGCCGGACCACTGGCACGCGATCATCGTGCTCGAGGCATGCCGCAACGGAAAAGACATCTACTGTCAGAAGCCGGAGACCAAGACGCTTCGCGAAGGCAAGCTGATGATCGATGCCGCCCGGCGCTACAGTCGAGTCGTCTCCGGGGGCAGCCAGCGCGTGCTCGAGGATTACCGGGGCACGGTCGACGCCTGCTGGAGCGGGAGCAAAGGCATTGTCAAGTCGATCAACGTCAATGTCGGTCCGTTGCCGACGGACTGCAACAAGCCGGGCGAGCCGATCCCCGACGGCTTCGACTGGAACATGTGGCTTGGCCCGGCTCCCTGGGCGCCGTACCATCCGCACCGGTGCAGCGGCAGCTACAACATCGACGGCACGAGTTGGCGGTCGTTCAAGGACTACTCCGGCGGCGGCATGACCGACTGGGGCGCCCATCATTTCGGCGGGGCGACGTTCGCCATCGATGTACGGGAGATGGAGCCGGAAGAGGTTATCTTCCATCATGAAAACGGCCGCAAGTTCGCGACCTGCCGTTTTCCGAACGGCAAACTGTTGCACCACAACTATCCCGGACGCGGCAATATGGACGTGGACTTCACGGGCGATCCGCTCCCTGCGAAGCCGGTTCCCAGTTACGCCGGGACCGGCGGTATTTACGGCGACTTCATCGATTGTGTCAAAACACGTGGTAAACCGTTCCGCGATGTCGAATACGCGATCCACACCGCAACCGTATGCCATCTGTTCCTCATCGCCTACGAGCTGGAACGGTCCCTGAAATGGGACACGGCCCAGCAGCAGTTTGTGAACGACGACGAAGCCAACCGCCTTGTCGACGTGGCGCGAAGAGAACCCTGGGTGATTTAAGAACGCAACCGTTGCGACAAGGAGACTTGATTATGACGAACAAAGAAGGCACAACAATGGGCGTGGCGGTTGGAGCGGTTGCGATCGCGGCTGGCAGGGCGATGGCCCAGACGGGTTCGGCCGCGGTAGATACGGCATTCGAAACGCTGAAGACCTACGACTGGGGCTCAGACCGCAACGCCTTAAAGCCGATCGATCAGGCCATCATCGCTTCGCACGGCGATCCAGCCGCACGCAGAATTTTGGAAAAGCGCCTGGTGGACGCCCTTGCCGGCGGCCTTTCGCGGTCGGCGCAGGACTACGTGTGCCGCAAGCTGAAGGTCGTGGGCACGAGCCAGTCGGTCGAGGCCCTCGCTGCTCTCCTGCCGGCACAGGAGACCTCGCACATCGCGCGCTACGCCCTGGAGCGTATTCCGGACGAGAAGGCGGCCGAGGCGATGCGGGACGCGCTGCCGAAGGTCAGCGGCAAGCTCAAGCCGGGCATGATCGGATCGCTGGGCGTACGCCGTGATGCCAAGAGCATCAAGACCATCTCGGGGCTGCTCGGTGACTCCGACATTCAAACCGCGCAGGCGGCGGCGCAATCGCTGGGTCTGATCGGCACGCCGGCGGCCGCCGGCGAACTGAGCGCGTTTGCGAAGAAGGCGCCCGCCAATATGAAGATCCCGGTGGCCGACGCCTGTCTGGTCTGTGCCGAGCGGTTGCTGGCGGACGGCAAGAGGGCTGAGGCATTGGCGTTGTACAGAGAGCTCAATAGTGGCGACCAGCCCGCGCACGTCAAGGTTGCCGCCATGAAGGGCATGCTGGCTGCTACGACGAGGAAGTAGAACCACCGAACCAACGGACCGATATCTCCAGGACAAAGCCCGCACCCCCATATCGGTGGTGCGGGCTTTCCTGCAACAGGAGGCAACAGTGATGATGCGGCCTGGATCGCGCACCGCAGAGCAACCTGTGACGATTTCCCCTGCCTCTGAGGTGTTCCGGATCGCAACGATCCGGGTGAGAATCGATATCTGGGTATCGAGGGATTGATGATGTTCTCATCCATTCGGACAAGAGCACTGGCCTTTGGTGTTTTGTGGTTGCTCGGCATGGCGCCGCCCCTGAGTGCCGAGGAAGGCCGGTCATTCAAGTCTCTGGAGGGATTCTCATGTACCAGCGCAGACGACGCCCGCGCGTGGGTCCCGATGGTTGGCAGCCAGGCTGTTTCGGTGACGAACGTCGCTGGCAAGGATGCTTTCAGGATGCCCTGCAATTTCCAGGGGACCGACGTCGAGCGTGCGTCGTGGGACCATCCCGTTCGGCAGGATCTTGCCATGTGCCGGGGTGTGCGGTTCTTGTTCTACTGTTCCGATGCCTCGGCCGTTGCGCACTTCAGTCTCTACTTGCGTAGCGGCAATGGCTGGTATCGAGGTGTCTTCGACGCCCCGGCTTCCGGACAGTGGGTGCCAGTCCAAGTCTCCAAGGCAGATATGGACGTTGAAGGCCATCCGGCAGGATGGTCGAAGATCGACACCCTGCGCATCTCCGCCTGGCGCGGTCAGGACCGGGATACGCAGTTCCATGTCGCCGATTTCGCGATGTTCGGCAGGGGGGCGAAGATTGTCGTCGTGCGGGGCGATTCTGCCGCCGAGTACGCTGACGCCGAGATGGGGGCGGTTCGCGAATACACGAGCATCATGGCGAATCTGCTCGATCGTGCGAATCTGGCGCATCTGGTCCTGAGCGATCGGGATGTCACAGCAGAGAGACTTCGCCAGGCAAAGCTGGTCGTCCTTCCGCACAACCCGGCCATGCCGGATGAAGTAGCCGACGAGATTGCCACCTTCCTGGAGGCGGACGGGACGCTGCTTGCCTGCTATCACCTGCCACGGAAGCTTGCCTCTCTGGCGGGGATTCAGATCGGCGGGCATGTGCGTCAGCCGTACGCCGGCTACTTCGCCTCGATCCGGCCGAGCACGCAGGCGCTGGGAAACATGCCTGCAATGACGCGCCAGGCGTCATGGAATATCCAGGAGGCTCGGCCTGCCGGTCCGGACGCGCATGTGGCCGCGTGGTGGCACACGAGTCAGGGGGACTCCACGGGGAAACCCGCGATCGTCGCCGGCGCCAGGTGCATCTACCTGACGCACGTGCTGCAGTCGGATGATATGGCGAACAAGCTGCAACTGCTTCTTGCAATGATGGGACATCTGGTTCCGTCATTGTGGTCCGAGGCGGTGCAGGGGACGTTCGATCAGATCGGTCGATTCGGTCCGTACGACGGCTATGAGTCGGCAACGCAGGCTATCGCCCGGCTGGATTCGGACGGTGGACGTGCCGGTGCAGCGCTGGCGCGAGCGGAGCAGTCGCGTCGCCAGGGGCGCTTGCTTCTGTCCGAAGGAAAGTCTCCGGAAGCGATTGCCGCCGCGGAGGAATCACGTCGGGCCTTGCTCGAAGCCTACTGCCTTGCGCAGCAGCCTTTGCCCGGCGAGCATCGGGCCTTCTGGTGTCATAGCACTTTCGGTGTCGCGGGGATGGACTGGGATGAGGCGATCAAACGTCTGGCGGACAACGGCTTCACCGCGATCTTGCCCAATATGCTGTGGGCGGGCATCGCGTTCTACCGCAGTGAAGTCCTTCCCGCCTACAGAGACCTTGAGGACAGAGGGGATCAGATCGAGCTTTGCCTGGCCGCCTGCAGGCGGTATGGCGTGCACTGCCACGTCTGGAAGGTGAACTACAACATGGGCTCGGCTACGGACGAGGCATTTGTCGAGACGATGCGTTCGCAGGGCCGGGTGCAGGTCAGTTATGACGGCTCGGTCAACGAGCGGTGGCTGTGTCCGTCCCATCCGGAGAACCAGGCACTTGAGATCGCATCCATGCTGGAGGTGGCCCGCCGGTACGATGTGGACGGGCTGCACTTCGACTACATCCGCTACCCGGGCAGGGACGGGTGCTTCTGCGAGGGATGCCGCCGACGCTTCGAAGAGGCTATGGGCAGAAAGATCGAGACGTGGCCTTCCGACGTTCGAGAGGATCCGCAACTCGCGGCGGAGTGGCTCGATTTTCGGCGCCGGCAGATTACCCATGTCGTGGCGGAGGTGGCGGCGCAGGCCCCCCAGCTCCGGCCCCGGATCCAGATCTCTGCCGCCGTCTTCGGCAACTGGCCCGTCGATCGCGACGGGGTGGGACAGGACTGGAAGCTCTGGTGCGAAAAGGGCTATCTCGATTTTGTCTGTCCCATGGATTACTTCTCCTCCAGTGTCACCTTCGAACGCGCCGTCGTGAACCAGCTTGACTGGGCCGGTCGTGTTCCCTGCTATCCGGGAATCGGCCTGAGCGTGTGGAAAGACCCGACGGACGTGGCCAAGCTCATCGAGCAGATCGAGATTACGAGAAGGCTCAGGACGGGCGGCTTCACCGTATTCAATTACGGGCCACAGGAAGCCCACGACGTGCTGCCTGGCCTGGGCAAGGGTCTGACGAGAGCAGGGCGGCCGCCGCGGTGAACGATGACGATGATTTTGGAGTTCTGTCATGCGATCGAATAGGACGCGTGTGAATCCGACTCTGCAAATTCTGATCTGCATTCTTGGTGTAGGGGGACTGTCGGGACCGCTGGTCGCGGGTGAAGGGCTGGAAGGATCCCCGCAGGACGCAAAGGGCCGTCAGACCGTCACAGGGAGGGTCTTTGCCGACAAGAATGCCTCGGGTGTTTTCGACGAAGGCGATTGTCCCCTGGAGAGCGTGCGGGTCAGCAACGGCCGCGACGTCGTCCTGACGGATGCCAATGGCCGCTATGTGCTCGGGATCGACGGTGAGGCGGAGGTTTTCGTCATCAAGCCGCGTGACTATCAGGTGCCGCGAAACAACGAGAATCTGCCGCAGTTCTATTACCTGCACCGCCCGAACGGCTCGGCGGCGACGCGATTCGCCGGAGTCGCACCCACGGGTCCGCTGCCCGCGTCCGTGGACTTTCCTCTGACGCCGGCCAAGGAGCCCGATGAGTTCAGCGTAGTTGTCTTCGGCGATCCTCAGCCGCGAAACATCGAGGAAATCGATTATGCGATTCAGGACGTCGTCGAAGAGCTTGTCGCCGAGGGCATTCACAAGACAGCGGCCTTTGGCATCTCGTTGGGCGATATTGCGTTTGACGACCTGAACTCGTTCGAACCGCTCAACGCGGCCATCGCACAGATCGGCCTGCCGTGGATCAATGTCCTGGGCAATCACGACAGCAATTACGATGCGCCGCATGTCTCGCAGAGCTTCGAGACTTTCCAGCGGATGTATGGTCCGAGCTACTACGCCTTCGATTACGGTCCGGCCCACTTCGTGGTGCTCAATACGGTCACCTGGCACGAAGGGGAAGAACGCCGCCACTATCTGGGTGGTTTGCACGAAGACCAACGCAGCTTCATCGCCAACAATCTTGCCCACGTGTCCAGAGACACGCTGGTCGTCTTTCTGATGCACATCCCCTTTGTTGACTCGACTCGCTGGAACGACGGGGAACTCGAAGCGTTCTATCGGATCATCGAAGACCGTCCTTACACCCTCTCTTTCGCCGCCCATACGCACTCTCATAAGCATTGGTTCCTCGACGAAACGAACGGCTGGCGAAGCAGCCGGCCCCATCACCATATCATTCACGGCACGATCTGCGGGGCGTGGTGGTCGGGCCCGCCGGATGAATACGGCGTTCCGCCGACCATGATGGCGGATGGAACACCGAATGGCTACGGCATCCTGACAATCAAGGGCAACACGTATCGTCACCGTTACAAGGTCTTTCGCCGGCCGGCGGATTTTCAGATGCACATTCAGGTATCGGAGACGCCGTCCGCCGACGGTGACGAACCCCAAGCGGTCTTTGCCAACATCTTCAATGCGTGGCCCGATGCTGACGTCAAGATGCGGGTCGGTCGTGAAGGAACGTGGTGGCCGATGGAGCGCACGTTGCAGACCGATCCGGTCTTCGTTGCCTACCGGGCCCGAAGCGATCGCGTCGCGGAGCGGCCCTGGCGCGATCCTCCGCAACCGGGCACCTGTCGGCATCTCTGGACGGCTCAACTTCCTGAAGGGCTGACGGCGGGCGTGCAGCTTCTTGAGATTCAGGCGTCGAACCCGGACGGCCAGGTCTTTCGGGGCATCCGGGTGATTCGTGTCCCTCGGTCGGGCGAGGTGTCTGTGACGGTATCCGATGGATGAAGGAAGGGCTACGGATATGTTGACACCTCTGGTATGGATGGGATCCTGCACAGGGGACCTGGGCCGTCGGAGCGGATCACTCCCCAGCACGTGCCGAACTTGTACCTCCGGGTCAAGGACTTCGCGCGTCGTGGTGCGATGACTCACTGTTCTTGAAATGGACGGATTATGAAACACAAGAGTCCTCTTCGTCTGTCAGGCGGCACGTTCCTTCTTCTTTCGGTCTGTTTTCTACCGGTCGCACGGTGCGAAGCCGAAGCCGGCGGGATCGATTCCGACCTTGAGATTGTGCGGGACAGAGTCATAGCCTATGTGATGAGAGCCGGCGTGGATGAAGACCGCGTCAAGAGGATGCTGAACACGATCAGTCCCCAGGGCCATTGGCCTGATATCGACTACGAAGACGTGTCTCGCACGGGGTTCCAGCATTCCGAGCACCTCAACAACATGCTCCACATGGCCAGGGCCTATAAGAAGCCGGGCAACCGCTTCACGGGCAACCAGGATCTGAAGAAGGCGGTCCATTCGGCCTTCGATTTCTGGATCGAGCACGATTTCCGCTGCGAGAACTGGTGGTGGAACGACATGGGGACTCCTCTGTCGATTGTCAACCTGATGCTGACGATGGATACCGAACTGACGGAGACCCAGAGGCGGGAGGGGTTAGAGATCGCCGGCCGCGCGCACATGCAATCGGCGGGCGCCCGGCCCGGCGGCGACCTGATCCGCGTGGCCACGATCTGGGGCAAGCGGGGCGTGTTCATGCGCGATACCGCCGTCCTGGAGGAGGTTGTGGGGATCATCGCCTCCGAAATGAAGACGACCACGGAGCGTGGATTGAAACCCGACCTGAGCCACCACCATCGCCATGACAACGTCATATCGACCCTCTCTTATGGCATGTACCTTCCCAGCCAGTTCGCGATCTGGGCGCAGTTTATCGAGGGCACGCGATTCTCGTTTCCCAGACCGGCGACGGAATTGCTCGTCGATTTCTTCCTCGACGGGGTGTGTCGGTCGATGGCGTATGGCCGATATCCGGACCCTGGGGCACGAAACAGGGAAGTATCGCGTACAGGAGCCTTGAGTCCGGCAGGCCCGCAGATGGCGGAAGACCTGTATCGAGTCTCCCATTACCGCCGCGAGGAGCTGAAGGCCATCGCGGAGATCCGTCGCGGCCAGAGGAAACCCGACCTTCGCTACAGCAGTTTCTTCTGGCACTCCGAATATTTCATCCACCAGCGGCCCGATTGGTTCGCCTCCGTTCGCATGCACTCGGCGCGGAACCACAACATGGAATACCCTCACAATGAAGAGGGTCTGAAGAACCACCATTATGCCGATGGCTCCAATTTCCTGACGAGGACGGCGCAGGAGTATGTTCAGATCTTCCCCGTATGGGATTGGCAGCGGATTCCCGGCACCACCGTCGTTCAGAAGCCCGGACTACCGCATTGGAACCAGATCGCCAGGAAAGGGAGAACGACGTTTGTCGGAGGTGTGACCGACGGGCAATACGGTGCGGCCGCCTTTGACTTTGAGAGTCCTCACGATCCGCTGAAAGCCCGCAAGGCGTGGTTCTTTTTCGATGACGAGTATGTGTGCCTGGGCAGTGGCATCACGGCCGAAGCCGACGGTCCCGTCAACACGACCGTCAGCCAGCGCCATCGGGTGGGGAGTATCTCCGTTGGGCGCGACGGCGAGATGGCCACCCTCGAGCGAGGTGAGCACACCGTCAAAGGAGTGTCCTGGGTGCATCACGACGGGGTGGCGTATGTCTTTCCTTCGGCCGATGAGGTGCGCATACGCAACGCCACTTCAGCGGGCAGTTGGCGGCAGATCAGCCATCAGGCAGGGGCATCCGATCGAGAGATCCGTGCCGAGGTGTTTGCGCTATGGCTCGATCATGGGGCGAGGCCGCGCAATAGTGGGTATCAGTATGTTGTCGTTCCCGGATTGGAACTGTCGGCAGTCAAGGACTATCGCAAAGCACTTCCGGTTACGATCCTCTCGAATACCACCTTGTTGCAGGCTGTCCGGCATGAAGGTCTCGGCATGACCCAGATTGTGTTCTACCAGGCCGGCGCGATCGACCTGGCAGAGGGCCTTCATTTGTCCGTGGACAGGCCCTGTATTTTGATGGCCAGGCAATGTGGCAATCGAATGGAGACGATTGCCGTATGCGACCCTTCACGCACACACGACAAGCTGGAGATACGGGTGAATGCCTGCATTGAGGGTCGGACAAACGACTGGGTTGCCACATGGAACAAGAGCGAGAGTCTCAGTCTGGTGACTGTCCGTCTCCCTCGGGAACAATGGGCCGGCAAGAGCGTGGTGCTCGAGATCGGACATCAGCAAAGTGTCTCGAAGAGGCAGTTCAGTGATGCTGCCGAGGAATGCTTCAATTGTGCCACCTTGGCGAGGGAGGTGTCAAATGATCCCAAAACAGCGAGCCGCGGCCAGGATTTCTGATCTCTGTGGTCGATCACCTTCCGGAATGACGCGACGCAGCTTTCTCCGGACGGCTGCGGCTGGTTGGGCGAATGCGGCGTTCTTCTCGTATGTTGGTCCGTCGTCCACACTTGGTTGTGAGCGAACCGTTGCGCCAAGCGATCGCATCGCGCTGGGTTTGATCGGCGCCGGCAATATCAGCGGTCACCACCGCGAGACCTTTCTGGCTGAGGAGGATGTGCGTATCGTTGCGGTCTGCGATCCGGT